>JADGAY010000216.1 GCA_015231775.1 Magnetococcales bacterium
TGGCGGACAAGGCGGTGTGGCGCTTCGGCATCCGCGAGGTCAACCCGCGCACCGCCGAGAATCTCATCAAGCGCAAGCGCTGGCGGGAGGTGTGCATCGATTGCCACCCCGCGCCCCTCATCGAGGAGAGCTTCACGGCCCTCGACCAGGAACGCCGCCAATCCTGGCAACGGCTCTACGGCATCGAGGCCCAGTTGAAAAAGCTGCGCTCCGACGACCTCATCCGTCCGAACGCCCGCGAGCGCCCGCCCTACCCGTTCGACTGGATGGCCAAGATCTTCCCCCGCGAACGGATCGGCTTTTACGAGGGGCAGGCCTCGGCCTTCTACAATGTCAGCGCCCTGGAGCGGGACTATTTTGAACTGTGGTATTTTGATAATCTGGCAGCCTACAAGGGAATGGCCCACCAGGCGCCCCGCTTCGCCGAAAGCCACCACGGTCGCATGCTGGAGGCCGCCGGGCGGATCGAATCCCAAATCCAGGCGATCCGCGCCATGGGCAAGGTCGATCTGGAGCTGGCACCGCTCTGGCTGAACGGGGCGTACACCCGTTTCAACCGGGATCAGAATTGATTTGTTCTGGTGACGCCTGATTCGAATCCACGCGAACCAGGCTTTTCAACTGGCTTGGCAATTGAGCGGACCATTCAAGGCCCGCGTCGGCTGTTTGGCATGTCCCGAACAGTCTCCTGGATTGGAGGGTTCCATGTGGCCGCGTCTTGTGTTCGGAATCATGCTGCTGACCGGGATCGGTTTTTCGCTGGTCTACCGGGACGCGCTCGATCTTGCCTCCCTGGAAACCTGGCTGCGCGCCTCCAAAACTTACGGTAAGCCGATTTACGTAATCCTGTATGCCCTGGCCACGGTACTCTTTCTGCCCGGCTCCCTGTTGACACTGGCCGGTGGGGCGCTGTTCGGTCCCTGGATCGGTGGGTTGTTGAGCCTCACCGGCGCCACCCTCGGCGCGGGGATCGCCTTTTTGATCTCACGTCACTTGGCCGGCGCGTGGGTGGCCCGACGCGCCCATGGGATGCTGGAGCGGCTGTTGCGCGGGGTTGAGGCCGAGGGGTGGCGGTTCGTGGCCCTTACGCGGCTGGTGCCTCTGTTTCCCTTTAATTTATTGAACTACGCCCTGGGCTTGACCCGTATCCGCTTCTCCCATTATCTGATCACCTCGTTTGTCTGCATGGCACCGGGCGGACTGGCTTACGCCTGGCTGGGACACGCCGGGCGCGAGGCGGCCTCAGGGAGCGCCGAGGCGATCCGCGCCGGCATCTGGGCCCTGGCACTGCTGGCGTTGGTCTGGATGATCCCGCGCTGGGTGCGACGTTGGCGTGGTGAACAACCGGCGCGAGATCGAACCGGTTTGGGAGTCGCTCTTTTGCTCCTCCTGCCAGGCCTGCTCCACGCCGAGGATGATGCCTGCCTCCCCTGTCACCTGGAACGGGATGCAATCCTGGTGTCCGACTGGCAGATCAGCGCCCACGCCGGTGCGGGGCTGGCATGCGCGATCTGTCACGGCGCGGCGCATGATGGCCACATGACCGAGCGTGCCCGTGGCAATGAGGCCTGCCTGGCCTGCCACGAAAAAGCGGGCAGCAGTTATCAGCTCTCCAAACACGGGGTACTGGTCACCCTCGAGGGGGAGAAGCTGGATCGGTCGCAACCCTTGCGCGACGCCAATCAACGCGCCCCGACCTGCGGTTATTGCCACATGCACGCCAGCGCCCATGCCGGTGTGGGTGGCGATGCTCTCCAGGCCCCGTGTCAAGAGTGTCACGCGCCGCGCTTCGTGGAGAGCTGGTTCTTGAGCAACGCCGAGATGATCGCCATCGCCGGGATGAAGGAGCGGGAGTTTGCCGAGGCGCTGCGCGACCTGGGCGACAAGCGGCCCGAGAAACTGGATGAAGCACGGGAGCTGCAAAAGAAATTGCAAAACCATCTGCAAAACGTGCGACTCGGGGTCGGTCATCAATCCCCGGACGATCTCTGGTGGCATGGTCAAGCGGCCCTGGACGGGGATCTGGCGCGCCTCAAATCCTTGATGAGCGCGCCATGACCAATCCTCCACCCAACCCGATCCTCACCCGCCGCCAGCTTCTCCGCACCGCCCGAAGCGGGGCGCTGCTGGCGCTTCTGCCCGCCATTCCGGCGCACGCGGACGAGCGGATCCCCTCCTGTCATCTCCAGGCCGACTACCGCCCGTTGCAACGGTTCGGCCAGCTCGCCGGCTCCCCGGCAGCGGTGCGACTCTTGCGGGGGTTCACCTTGAACCAAGAGCCCCATGTGCTGACCCTGGACCCGGAGACCCTCACCACCGCCATCCATCCGCTTGAGACGGTGACGATGCTGGATGCCGCGCCCGAGGATCATCCCCAAAGCCCCCACGCCCGCGCCCTGGCGCGTCAACTCACACCCCCGCACCCTTTGGTGAATGCCGGTTTGCGACGCGCCGAACGCCCGCTTGCGGGATTTTGTCTCACCATCGATCTCTGTCCCGCGCCCAAACCCATGGATTACCGGCTGTTCGAAGGGCTCATGACCCACGATCTGCCCAGTCCGGTTCCGGTGGCCATTGCCGTCTCCGGCGGCTGGATCCGCCGGCACGAAAAGGATTTTCACTGGCTGCGCGCCTGCCATGATGATGGCAAGCTCTCCATCACCTGGATCAACCACGCCCATACCCACTTCTACGCCCCGGAACGTCCCTACGCGGAGAATTTCCTTCTGGCCAAGGGGAGCGATCCCACCTGCGAGGTGCTGGCGCTGGAATGGCTTCTGATCCGGCATGGGGTGACCCCGCCGCCCTTTTTCCGCTTTCCGGGTCTGGTCTCCTCCCCGGCGCTGCTGGAGCACGTGAGCCGTTTGGGGTTGATCGCCATCGGGTGCGACACCATTCTCGCCGATGGCGACCGGATCCGGCCCGGCGGCATTGTCTTGATGCATGGCAACGGCAACGAACCGCGTGGCGTGGAGCTGCTCCTGCAACGCCTGAAAAATCCACCCACCCCACAACTCGTTTCCCTGTCGGAATTTTTTTGATTCCCCCGCAACCGTTGCCCCTTTTTTTACCCACAAACCGGGCAAGATTTGCAACATCAAACCTTGCGGCAATCCCCAACGGATGGCAAAAACGTGATCTGGTCGTTGGGTTGAACCAACCGAAGACGCCATGCCTGTTCCCTTTTCGTGATCACGGGTGTTGCCATGAAGCGATTATGGCCGTTGTTTTCCATTGTTCTGGCAATGGGATTGTTCATGACTGGATGTCAGAGACAGCCGGTGGAAGAGATGGTGGAGGGGGTCCGCAAACAGGCGGTGGAGGAGGCCGATGCGCCCACCGATGGTGGCAGTCTACGTTCCGTGGCCTGGTCGGAAATTTCGGAGGAGCTGTTCAAGGATGGCGCCATCCAGACCTGGGGCGTGGCCCTGACCCAAAGCGCCCAGTATTACCGGCGCCTGCCACCGGAACAGGAGTTCGAATTCGGTTCCTACAAGGTGACCGCCGCGCGCATGCATCAGGCAACCCGCGAGCTGGCGGAGCTGGCCCAATCCGGGGATCTGGTCGGTTTGGAGCGGGTATTGAAGAGCCAATATCGGCTCTACCGGTCCATCGGCGGCAACTCGAAGGGCAATGTCCTGGTCACCGGCTACTACGAGCCTTTGCTGCACGGCTCCACCAAGCCCTCGGCGCGCTATCACTACCCGCTCTACCGTCTGCCGCCGGACCTTGCCAACTGCCCGGATCGCAAGAAGGCGTGTCGCATGGAGCGTGGCAAGCCGGTGCCCTATTTCGCCCGCGCACAGATCGACGCCCCCTATCTTGCCAAGCCGGAACCCCAGAAAGCGCCACCGTCCCCGGCCAAAAACGTCAAAAAGGGGAGCAAATCGAAAAAACCGGCCAAATCAAAGCCAGCCGGGCCGCTGGCCAATCGGGGTCTGGAGCTGGTATGGGTGGATAACGTGATCGACGCCTTCTTTCTGCACATCCAGGGATCGGGCCGGGTGCAGATGGACGATGGACGGTTGATCCGGGTTGGTTACGCAGGCACGAATGGCCGTTCCTACAAGGCGATCGGGCAGATTCTGATCGACGAGGGAAAGATCCCCCACGAGGAGATGACCATGCCGCGCCTGCGTCAGTGGTTGATGGACCACCCCAAGGAGCAGCAGCGGATCTTCTTTGCCAAC
>JADGAY010000217.1 GCA_015231775.1 Magnetococcales bacterium
GGACATCTACAACCTGATGAAGTTCTCCCGTTCCAACCAGAACACCTGCATCAACCAAAGCCCGCTGGTGCGGGCCGGTGAGCGGGTCCACAAGGGTGACATCATCGCCGATGGTCCAAGCACCCAGTGGGGCGAACTGGCGTTGGGACGCAACGTTCTGGTGGCCTTCATGCCCTGGAACGGCTACAACTTCGAGGACTCGATCCTCATCTCCGAGCGTCTGGTGCGCGACGATGTCTTCACCTCGATCCATATCGAGGAGTTCGAGGTCATGGCGCGGGATACCAAGCTTGGACCCGAGGAGATCACCCGCGACATGCCCAATGTCGGCGAGGATGCGCTGCGCAATCTCGACGAGTCGGGCATCATCTATGTGGGCGCCGAGGTCAAGGCCGGCGATATCCTGGTGGGCAAGGTGACCCCGAAGGGCGAGACCCAATTGACCCCGGAAGAGAAGCTGCTGCGGGCCATTTTCGGCGAAAAGGCCTCGGACGTGCGTGACACTTCCCTGCGTCTGCCGCCGGGTGTCGCTGGAACCGTGGTCGATGTGCGCGTCTTCTCCCGTCGAGGACTGGAAAAGGATGATCGCGCCAAGTTGATTGATCAGGAGGAGATCGTCCGTCTGCGCAAGGACATGACCGCGGAGCGGCGCATCATCGAACTGGATGCCGATGCGCGCATTCGGGCGTTGATGGTGGGCAAGAGCGCTCGGGGTGGCGCGGGACTGGCCCCTGGAACCGAGATCACCGATGCGCTGTTGAGCCAGTTGGGTTCCCGGCGTTGGGATTCGGTGGTGCTCGACGACGATCAGATCACCCAGCAGATCGAGGGGATCCGCGAGCAGGTGGAGAAGGCCGCCGCCCGCTTGAAGAAGCGTTTCGACAGCAAGGTCGAGAAGCTCGAGCGTGGGGATGATCTCCCCCCCGGCGGTCTGAAGATGGTGAAAGTCTACATCGCGGTCAAGCGCAAGCTGCAACCCGGTGACAAGATGGCCGGTCGTCACGGCAACAAGGGCGTGATCTCCAAGATCAACCCGGTCGAGGACATGCCGCATCTGGAGAACGGCACGGTGGTGGATATCGTGCTCAATCCCCTTGGCGTGCCGTCGCGTATGAACGTGGGTCAGATCCTTGAGACCCATCTGGGCTGGGCGGCCAAGGGTTTGGGGGTGCGCATCGGCGAGGCGCTCGATGCCTATCGTGCCCAGGAGGCCCAGGATCTCGAGCAGGTGCGCGAGGTGCTCTCCATCATCTTCACCAATCCGCGTCAGTCCCGCGCCGTCAAGGCCTTGACCGACGAGGAGGTGTTGACCCTGTGCGACAACCTGCGCGATGGTGTTCCCATCGCCACCCCGGTTTTTGACGGGGCCACGGAGAAGGATATCGTCGAGCTTCTGGAGAAGGCCAATCTGCCCAAGTCCGGACAGCATCGGCTGATCGACGGACGTACCGGCGAGCCGTTCGACCGCCCGGTCACCGTGGGATACATCTACATTCTCAAACTGCACCATCTGGTGGACGACAAGATCCACGCCCGTTCCATCGGTCCCTATTCGCTGGTTACTCAGCAACCGTTGGGCGGCAAGGCGCAGTTCGGTGGACAGCGCTTCGGTGAAATGGAGGTCTGGGCCCTCGAGGCCTATGGCGCCTCCTACACGTTGCAGGAGATGCTCACGGTCAAATCCGACGACGTGGCGGGCCGCACCAAGATCTACGAATCGATTGTCAAGGGCGACGACTCCTTTGACGCGGGCATTCCAGAGTCGTTCAACGTGTTGATCAAGGAGCTGCAATCCTTGGCGTTGGATGTGGAGTTGAAGACCGCGGAATGACTGGTTTGATGGGGATCACTCCCCATGCCGCGGAGACCCCCTGGGGTGATCCTCGGTCAACAGCCAGCGCGACGTCTTTCCAATCAGGTTACAACCGCCCCGGCGCGCCGGGGCGACGGCTTTTCAAGTGGAGCGAGAGGACGTGAAACCAAATCTCTTCAAGTTGTTCTCCCGACCGACCCTGGGACAGAATTTCAACGGCATCCGCATCTCTCTGGCATCCCCAGAGAAGATCCGGTCCTGGTCCTTCGGCGAGGTCAAAAAGCCTGAAACCATCAACTACCGTACCTTCAAGCCGGAGCGGGATGGTCTGTTCTGCGCCAAGATCTTCGGACCGGTGAAGGATTACGAGTGTCTGTGCGGCAAATACAAGCGCCTCAAGCATCGCGGCGTGGTCTGCGAGAAGTGCGGCGTGGAGGTGATCCAGTCCAAGGTCCGGCGTGAGCGCATGGGCCACATCGAACTGGCCGCGCCGGTGGCGCACATCTGGTTCCTGAAATCCCTGCCGAGCCGCATCGGTCTGCTGCTGGACATGACGCTCAAGGATCTGGAGCGGGTGCTCTATTTCGAGAACTTCGTGGTTCTCGATGGCGGCATGACCCCCCTCTCCAAGGGTGAGCTTCTGACCGAAGAGCGCTATCATCAGTTGCTCGACGAGTACGGCGAGGATTTCACCGCCGGAATCGGCGCCGAGGCGATTCGTGACATGCTTGCCGGCATGAACATCCCCCGGGACATCGAGACCCTGCGCGAAGAGATGGCGGCCACCAACTCGGATGCCCGTCGCAAGCGGATCATCAAGCGGTTGCACACCCTGGAGTCGTTCCAGGAGTCGGGCAACCGTCCGGAGTGGATGATTCTCGAGGTGCTGCCGGTGATCCCGCCTGAGCTGCGCCCGTTGGTCCCCCTGGATGGCGGACGGTTCGCCACCTCGGATCTCAACGATCTCTACCGCCGGGTGATCAACCGCAACAACCGTTTGAAACGGCTCTTCGAACTGCGCGCGCCGGATATCATCATCCGCAACGAAAAGCGCATGCTGCAAGAGTCGGTGGACGCCCTGTTCGACAATGGTCGGCGTGGCCGGGTGATCACCGGTACCAACAAGCGTCCGTTGAAGTCCCTCTCCGAGATGCTCAAGGGCAAACAGGGCCGCTTCCGTCTGAATCTGTTGGGCAAGCGCGTGGACTACTCGGGCCGTTCGGTGATCGTCGTCGGTCCGGATCTCAAGCTCCACGAGTGCGGTCTTCCCAAGAAGATGGCTCTCGAACTCTTCAAGCCGTTCATCTACAACCGCCTGGAAGAGAAGGGGCTCTCCACCACCATCAAGGCGGCCAAGCGCATGGTGGAGAAGGAGAAGAGCGAGGTCTGGGATATTCTCGAGGAGGTGATCCGCGAGCATCCGGTCATGCTCAACCGCGCGCCCACGTTGCACCGTCTGGGTATTCAGGCCTTTGAGCCCAAGCTGATCGAAGGCAAGGCGATTCAGCTCCATCCGCTGGTCTGCACCGCCTTCAACGCCGACTTCGACGGCGACCAGATGGCCGTGCACGTCCCGCTGTCGGTGGAGGCGCAGATCGAGGCCCGGGTGCTGATGATGTCCACCAACAACATCCTCTCCCCCGCCAACGGCAAGCCGATCATCGTTCCGACCCAGGATATCATCCTCGGTCTCTATTACATGACCTCCGAGCGTCTCGGAGTCGCCGGCGAGGATATGATCTTCAGCTCTCCCGCCGAGGTGCGTCAGGCGTATGATTCCGGTGTCGCCGGCCTGCATGCGCGCATCTATTGCCGCATGAACGGTTTGCGCATCCAGACCACCGTCGGGCGGGTACTGTTGACCGAGATCCTGCCGGATGTGGTCTCCTTCGAGCGGATCAACCGTCTGCTCACCAAGAAGGAGGTCGCCAACCTCATCGATATGGTCTACCGCAACTGCGGAGCCAAGGAGACCGTGGTCTTCTCGGACCGTTTGATGGGCATGGGCTTCTCGTTCGCTGCGCGGGCTGGGATTTCGTTCGGCAAGGACGATCTGGTGATTCCGCAGGCCAAGAAGAAGCTGGTGCGCGAGTCCCAGGTGAAGGTGCAGGAGATCGAGCGGCAGTATTCGGACGGTCTGATCACCGAGGGCGAGAAGTACAACAAGGTGGTTGACATCTGGTCCCAGTGCACCGAGCGGGTCGCCGAGGCGATGATGAAGGCGATCTCCTCGGAAGAGGTGATCGACAGCAAGGGGCAGAAGCAGGAGCAGCTCTCCTTCAACTCCATCTTCATGATGGCCAACTCCGGGGCCCGCGGATCCGCCGCCCAGATGCGTCAGTTGGCCGGTATGCGCGGTC
>JADGAY010000031.1 GCA_015231775.1 Magnetococcales bacterium
GGATTCGACCTGTTGCCAGGCCCAATGCACGGCACGGGCGAATGAGGGGGTATCCGGATATCGGTAAATCACCTGATCAAAATGGCGATGACACACCTCGAGCATCTGCTCGAGGGTTGCCCGAGGTTCGCCGATCGGATCGATGTTGATGATCAGGCGACGCGATGGAAACTTGGCCAGCAACTTGGAGGTAAAAGACAGATAGGTGATATCCAGCAGTTCAGGTCGAAGCGTGGCCGTGGTGACGACATCCAGATGAGGCAGGGGCGCCGCTTGGCGAATGGCATGCTTGTTGTGAGAATCAGGTTGCGACATGCGTCAGAATCCTCTGAATAGCTCCCATGACCGCTTCAGAGGTAATCTCGTCCATGCACGGGAATATTGGGGATTTATCACATGTAAAAGAATTTTGGATTTTGCAGGAGCAGTTTCCGACCAGAAGTTCGTGCCGGCACTGCCATGGATACCAGACTTTCTCGTGACTCGGACCAAACAACGCCACGACAGGGGTCTGAACCGCACTCGCCATATGCATGGCCATGGTATCAACCCCCACAAACAGCCTGGATCCGGCAAAAAGTCCAGCCAACTCCATCAGATGCAGTTGTCCTGAAACGATGCCAGGCTTGCGGGTACAACAGCCGAGAATCGCCTGGATATCCGCTTGCTCCTTGGGATCCGGGCCCGAGGAGAGGATGACCTGATACCCATAGGTGTGTTGAACCCAATCGATGATCTCCCCCCAGCGTTGGGATGACCATTGCTTGAAACGCCAGCGACTGGTCGGGTGAATCACCAGATAGGGCTGGGACAAATCGACTCCTGGAATCTTCTCTTGAATCCGCGCCAGATCCTTGCTGGCTCCGATGACGAGCGGGCCAGGCGCGGGGCGCTCCTCATCGGACGCGACGATATCCATGACCGTATGATAATTCCGCGACACCTGATGCGCTTCGGCCCACACATACGCGGAAAAACGGTTGCAGAGGGCATGGGTCCAATGCGGTTTGACACCCCAACTGTTCATGGCGCGCACCCGTGCGCACCCCAACGCCATGACAACCTTCGATCGCTGGGAGTTCGACAGATCGAACGCATAATCGTAGCGTTGACACAGGACGATTTTGAGCAACCGGGCCCATTCCCGGATACTGCTCCGCCAGGAACGCTTCCTGGGATCCATCGAGGCGATCTCAACCACATGGGTGAGATCGGGATTGTCCTTCAAGATGGATGCACACCCGGTTCGCACCACCAGGTCAATGCGCGCCTCTGGATATCGCTTGCGCAGGGCGGCGATGGTGGGTGTGCACAGCAAGGTGTCGCCGATGTGTTTCAACAGGACGATCAGGATCTTCATGGCTGAATCGCATACCCTGGTCCGGTTGCCCCTCCCCGCCGTGACGGTGGACCATGACGGATTCCCTCCGTTACCTCCCCTGACGTTTCAGGACATCTCGATCCGACCATCCGCCTCTCCCAGGAGTCGCCGGTCACGACCGGGCATCCAGCATCCGTCTGGCGGACTCGGCCAGGTATCCGGAGCGGCTCATGCCGATCTCCTTGGCCGCGCGATCGATCCGCGCCACCAGGGTTTCGGCCATGGAGAGGTTGATGCGGATCCACCGCGCCGGAATCTCGACACGGACCAGAAAGCGGGTCACCTCGGGGGTATCTTCCGGGTCTGGGGCGATGGTCTCCAGATCATCCATCGAGGTCGGGTCCGGCAACGGATCTCCATCGCGGATCATCAGCGCAATATGCCCAAACAACGCCTCTTCGGCATTCGTGGCCGCTTCCTGGACCGTTTTGCCAAAGCTGACACAGCCCGGAAGGTCCGGAAATCCCACCCACATCCCTTCGGAACCACGGTACATGATGGCTGGATAGTGTCTGATCTCCATGGCACGCCCCCTAACGGATCGTCATTCCGGCTTGTTTTTCAATCAACTTGATAATGACCAACGGCACATCCTTGTTTGGATGCGGCACCGTCACCTTGCCCGGCAGGAACGGATGTTTGAAATGGTGATGATCACCACGCACCGAATCCAGCACCCATCCGGCCATTTTCAAGGCTTCGATCACCTCGCGACTGCTCATGCTCTTGCCCATCGTCACCCCTCCTCCTGACCATATTGGCCATAGGATACACAAAGGAGGGTTGCCAATCAAGACGGACAGGCTTTGGGGGGCCCCAACAAAAAAAGGGGTCGGGTGAAATTCACCCAACCCCTTGATTTGATTGGTCGGGGTGGCGAGATTCGAACTCACGACCCCAGCGACCCGAACGCTGTGCTCTACCAGACTGAGCCACACCCCGATACGCCGACCAATCCAATGATGTTAGCAGAGTTGTCTGAAAAGGTCAATAGCTCCGCGCAACGGAAAAATCGGCGAGCATGGACATGGCTTCTCGTTCCGGTGTATCGGGGAGGATGGCGAGTTGGACCTTGGCCTCCTCGGCGAAGGTTTTGGCGCGTGCCAGGGCATAATCAAGGGATCCGCGCTCGCGCACCAGTTGAATCGCCCGTTGCAACGCCCCGTCCGGGAACTCCCGTTTCTCCAGGCAACCGCTCCAGAAGGCCCGCTCCTCCGGGCTGCCGTGACGGTAGGCGTGAATCACCGGCAGGGTGATCTTGCCCTCCTGGAAATCATCGCCCACATTCTTGCCCAGCGCCTCGTTGCTGGCCGAGTAGTCAAGGGCGTCGTCCACCACCTGATAGGCGGTTCCCAGGAGCGTGCCGTAGTTGGCCAGGGCATTTTCCTCGGCGCGGGAGCGGTGGTTGAGCACCGCGCCGATCTGGGCGGCGGCGGTGAACAGGGTGGCGGTCTTGCGACGCACCACTTCCGGGTAGTGCTCCTCGGTGGTGGTCAGATCGTTGGTGGCCACCAACTGCATCACCTCGCCCTCGGAGATCACCGCGCAGGCATCGGCGATGATGCGCAGCACATTGAGATCGGAGTGGGCGACGAGAATCTGGAAAGAGCGGGAGAAGAGGTAATCCCCCACCAGAATCGGCGCCTTGCTGCCCCAGACCGAATTGGCCGTGGCGCGACCACGCCGGGTATCGGAGCGGTCCACCACGTCGTCATGGAGCAAGGTGGCGGTATGGATGAACTCCACCACGGCGGCGAGCAGGGCATCGTCACGACCGGTGTAGCCGAACAGTTTGGCGGACAGCAGGGTCAACACGGGGCGCAGACGCTTGCCGCCGCTCTCGATGATGTGCGCACCCAGCTTGGGGATCAACTCCACCTGGGAGTTCAACTGCTCCAGGATGATGGCGTTGGTCCGCTCCAGATCCGGTCCGATCAGTTCGCCCAAGCGTTTGAGGACTGGCGGCAGATTGGCTGGGGTGGGTTTCATGGTGAGGTTTTCATAAGTATGGCGCGATAAAGTACACCGAGACCGGTCCCGCGCACGACCGTCCTGGAGAAGAATGGTGAAAAACTGGTTGCACACAATAGGGTCGCGAGGGCAAAATCGTCAAGTGTTCTTGACCAATCGGGAGGCGGTTTTTGTTAAATAATCTTGAAAATGGGACAACCCGCCACACAGCGGGATCGTTTTGGAAACCTGTCGGCACGCGCTTGCGACTGGCTTCGGCCTCGGCGCGCCGCCTGATGCTGCTGCGCCAGGTGGGACTCGACCCCGAGGTCCACCCCACCGACGTGGACGAAACGCGCCATATCGAAGAGCACGCCGTGGATTATGTGCGACGCATGGCCCTCACAAAAGCCCGTGCCGGGGTGATGGAGGGGATCGATCTGGTGCTGGGCGCGGATACCGCCGTGGTGCTCGAGGACGAGATCATGGGCAAACCCCGCGACCAGGCCGATGCCATGGCCATGCTCTCCCGTCTCTCCGGGCGCGAGCACCGGGTGTTGACCGGGGTTGCGCTCTGTTCGCCGGACCATCCCCAGGGTCGCGCCGTGGTCGTGGAGAGTCGCGTGCGTTTCAAAATCTTGAGCGACGCGGAGATCCACGCCTATGTCGCCAGCGGCGAACCGTTCGACAAGGCTGGCGCCTACGCCATTCAAGGGCTTGGCGCGGCATGGGTGGCGCATGTCTCGGGCTCCTATTCCGGGGTGGTGGGATTGCCCCTCTTCGAGACGATGGAACTGTTACGTGATTTCGGGTTGACATTTTCCGCTCCCGAGTGATAATAAACAGTTTCCGATCACCCTGGAGTCCAGGGTGTGGAGAGACGCGTGCATGCTGGACCCGATCCAGCCACGTTTGGCAGTTTGTTCGACGGCATCAAGACATTCGAAGGAGTGGTTGACATGTATGCAGTGGTCCGCACGGGCGGAAAACAATATAAAGTGGCGGTCAATGATGTCGTGCGCGTCGAGAAACTGCCCGGTGAAGAGGGGGATTCGGTCCAGCTTGGCGAAGTGCTGCTGCTCTCCGCCGATGGCCAGATCAAAACCGGTGGCGATGCCGCTGGCGGTCAGGTGACCGGCACCATCCTGCGCCAGATGAAGGACAAAAAGATCCTGGTCTTCAAGAAAAAGCGCCGCAAGAACTATCGCCGCTTCCAAGGTCATCGCCAACAGCTCACCGAGCTGCGCATCACCAGCATCACGGCGTAATTATTTCAGACCACCCGCGAAACAGACATTTCGCCGGGATGGTTTTTCATCGACGAGGTCGGGAGACGACTCATGGCACATAAAAAAGCGGGCGGCAGTACCCGCAACGGACGCGATTCCATTGGACGCCGCCTGGGCGTCAAACGCTACGGCGGACAAAAAGTCGTGCCGGGCAACATCCTCATCCGTCAACGCGGCTCCGAGGTCTTTCCGGGCAACGGCGTTGGCATGGGACGGGATTACACCCTCTTTGCCCTGGTGGAAGGGATCGTGACCTTCGGCGAGCGTAACAATCGACGTTACGTCCACGTCGTGGCCGCCGCCTGATCTCCACCCGCCGCGACCTTCTTGCGTCGATGGGACGCTGGCGTGATCCACATCCGCGGTGCGACCCATGCGTTTGAGTCGCGGCAACGCTTTGTGCGTTCAGATGCCCCTGGTTGATCCCCTTTTGATCGACCAGGGGCATATTTTGTTTGGTCCCCTCCTTCACGGCCCAATCGGGTAGACAGCATGCGTTTTCTGGATGAGGTCAAGATCTTTGTCCGCTCCGGCGACGGCGGCAATGGTTCCGCCTCGTTCCGCCGTGAGAAGTTCATTCCGCTCGGCGGTCCGGACGGCGGCGACGGCGGACGTGGCGGCGATGTGATCCTCGTGGCCGATCCCCACTTGAACACCCTGATCGATTTTCGCTACCAGCAACATTTCAAGGCCAAGCGCGGCACGGGCGGCATGGGCAAATGTCGCACCGGCGCCTCCGCGCCCCATCTGGAGGTTCGGGTACCGGTCGGCACCGTGGCCCGTGACGATGCCGATGGCGCGATCATTTGCGACCTGTGGCAGGCCGGACAGCGCTTTGTCATCGCACCGGGCGGTCGCGGCGGGTTGGGCAACGTTCATTTCAAGAGTTCGGTCAACCGCGCCCCCCGGCAGTTCCAGCCGGGTGAAGCGGGGGTGGAGCGTTGGGTGTGGCTGGAGTTGAAGCTCCTTGCCGATGTGGGACTGGTGGGCATGCCCAATGCCGGCAAATCCACCCTGCTCTCCCGCATTTCGGCGGCGCGTCCGAAAATCGCCGACTACCCTTTCACCACCCTCGTGCCCAATCTGGGCGTGGTGCGGGCTGGCGAGGAGAACAGCTTCGTGGTCGCCGACATCCCCGGTCTGGTGGAAGGGGCCGAGTCGGGCAAGGGGTTGGGGCGGGCTTTTCTGCGTCATGTCGAGCGTTGTCCGATCCTGGTGCATCTGGTGGACGCCTCGCCCATGGCCGAGGAGGAACCGCTGACCCGTTTCCGGCTGATCGAGGAGGAGTTGGCCGCCTATTCACCGGCTCTGGCCGCCAAGCCGCGCTGGGCGGTGTTGACCAAGTGCGATCTGCTGGACGAAAAGGGGCGGGAGAAGCTCTTCAAGAAGTTCCGCAAGGGGTTGAAGGGTGAGGTCGAGGAGATTCTCTGGATCTCGTCCGCCACGGGCGAAGGGATCGACGCGCTGATCAAGGGGGTGTTCAAGCGGATACGCGCGGCACGCCGGGAGCAGGATCCGGAGTTGTATCACGCTCCGTTGGAGGATGCCCCGACCAAGGCTGGTCGCGGTGGGGAGCGGGGGCCCTCCGAGGACGAGGATTGGGACGAGGATGGAGACGAGGATGGGGTCGAGTGCATCTGGGTGCGCTGAAAGCCGGGCCAGATTGAGTCAGGAGTGGCAGGCGGTCCGCAACGCACGGCGCGTGGTGGTCAAGATCGGTTCCAATCTGCTCACCGGGGGTGGCGAGGGGATCCGTCCCGAGTGGATCGCGGCCCGTGCAAGAGAGATCGTGCGCATCATGGCCGATGGACGGCGGGTGGTGGTGGTCACCTCGGGCGCGGTGGCGGCGGGTCGTCCGTTGTTGAAACTCAACCGACCGTTGGCCTCGGTGCAGGAAAAGCAGGCCGCGGCGGCAGCCGGACAAGGGGTCTTGATGCGTCATTACGAGGAGGCGTTCGAGAGTCTGGGGGTGAATGTGGCCCAGGCGCTGCTTACCCGTGACGATGTGGAGAACCGTCAGCGTTATCTCAACGCCCGCGACACCTTGAAAACCCTGCTGGAGTTGGGTCTGGTACCGATCGTCAACGAGAACGACACGGTGATGACCGATGAGTTGAAGTTTGGCGACAACGACACCCTGTCGGCCAACGTGGCGGATCTGGTGGATGCCGATCTGTTGATCCTGCTTTCGGACATTGACGGTCTGTATGACAGCAATCCGCGGCTGAATCCCGAGGCCTGTTTCATTCCCCTGGTCGAGCGGGTGACCGTGGAGATCGAGTCCATGGCGGGCGGTGTCGGTTCCCTGGTTGGCAAGGGTGGGATGGCCACCAAGATCAAGGCGGCGCGCATGGCCGCGCGGAGTGGCTGTCGCATGGTATTGACCAACGGTTTTCGGGAGAACCCGATCTCCGAGGTGTTCACGCCGTTTCCGGTGGGCACGTTGTTTTTGGGCATGAAGAACCCGTTGCCGGCGCGCAAGCGTTGGATTGTCAATGCGCGGGTTGGGCGTGGGGAGATTCTGTTGGATGCCGGGGCTTCGGAGGCGTTGTTGCAGGGTCGGAGTTTGCTGGCCAAGGGGATCAAGTCGGTTGTGGGGGAGTTTGCCCGTGGCGCGGTGGTCCATTGTCAGGCCCCGGACGGTCAGGAGTTGGCCAAGGGGATTGTCAACTACAACAGCAGTGATCTGGCCTGCATTGCCGGGCGGCACAGTCGGCAGTTCGAGGGCATATTGGGGTATCTGGGGGCGGAAGAGGTGATTCACCGGGACAATCTGGTGTTGACGCGGGAGATGCGGGCCGAGGGGTGAGATTGGTTCCAACTGTCGCGGGGGACGGGGGGCCGAAGGCCCCCGGCGGAGGTTCGGAGGCAGAGCCTCCGAGGTTTTGATTTTTTCTTTGATCTTTTTTTGTCTTTGATTTTGTCCTTAGTCTTTGCTTTTGGCGCGCTCTTCAAAAAAGCGTTTTTTTCGCGGTTTTTGCGAAAAAAACGCTGCGCGCAGCCTTGGTTCCAGAGGGTGGTTTTGCGGTTTTTGCAAAACCACCCTCTGGAACCCTTGCCAGAACAGGCCGCCGGAGGCGGCTTAGGTGCTGACGTGCAATTCGCCCCCTCGGTCGCCCTGACGGGCAACCGAGGGGGCACATGAGACCCGCGCGCTGCGCCATTTTTCGCAAAAAACGCGAAAAATGGCTTATCGGTGTAAAGCGCGCGAAAGACAAAAGCAAAATCAAAATCAAAGGAAAAACCTTGGAGACGCTGTCTCCAAACCTCTGCCGGGGACCTTCGGTCCCCGGACCCCTGCAACCGTTTTGCGTCATCCCCATCACACCCCACGGAGTTTGACCGACATGACGGACATCGACCACCTGGTCAACACCATCGGCTCCCAGGCCCGCGCCGCCGCCCGCACCCTCTCCGCCTCCGACGGCACAGCCAGAAACCGAGCCTTGGAATTCATGGCCCAACGCCTCTGGGAGGATCGGGCCGCCCTGCAAGAGGCCAACGCCCTCGATCTGGCCCAGGCCGAGGCCAATGGCCTGCCACCGGCGATGATCGATCGGCTGCGACTGACCGACAAGGTGATCCAAAGCATGGCCGACGGCGTGCGCGAGGTGATGGCCCTGCCCGATCCGGTGGGCGAAATCACCGAAATGCGCCCACGCCCCAACGGCATGCTGGTGGGACGGATGCGCGTGCCCCTCGGGGTGATCGGCATCATCTACGAATCACGCCCGAACGTCACCGCCGACGCTGCGGCCCTGTGCGTCAAGTCGGGAAACGCGGTGATCCTGCGCGGCGGATCGGAGGCGTGGCACTCCAACCGCGCCATCGCCGCTCGGCTCGCACTGGGACTGAGCGCCGCCAATCTGCCGGCTGAGGCGGTGCAGTTCATCGATACCACGGATCGCGCCGCCGTGGGCGCGCTGCTCAAATGCGACCGGTACGTGGACGTGATCATCCCGCGCGGAGGCAAGGGACTGATCCAACGGGTGATCGAAGAGTCCCACATCCCGGTGATCAAACATCTGGACGGTATCTGCCACACCTATGTGGATCGTTACGCGGATCTGACCATGGCCGAGGAGCTGACCTTCAACGGCAAGATGCAACGGACCGGAGTCTGCAACGCCACCGAAACCCTCCTGGTCCACGAGGCGGTGGCCGAGAGCTTCCTGCCGGCCATGGCACAACGTCTGGTGGCCGCCGGGTGCGAACTGCGCGGCTGCGACCGTACCCGCGCCATCCTCGGAACAGCGGTGCCGGTGACGCCGGTGACCCCGGAGGATTACGACACCGAACATCTGGCCGCGATCCTGTCGGTGCGGGTGGTCCCCTCGCTCACGGAGGCCATCGCCCACATCGCCGCCCACGCCTCGCAACATACCGAAACCATCGTCACCCGCGACCATCCGCGGGCCATGCGCTTTCTGCGCGAGGTGGACTCCTCGGCGGTGATGGTCAATGCCTCGACCCGCTTCAACGACGGGTTTCAGTTCGGATTGGGCGCGGAGATGGGCATCTCCACCGACAAGCTGCATGTGCGCGGTCCGGTCGGACTCGAGGGGCTGACCTGTCTGAAGTACATCGTGCTGGGCGACGGTCAACTGCGCCAATGACCCGAAAGACCGGCCTCCTGGGAGGGACGTTCAACCCGCCCCATCACGGTCATACCCGCCCGGCGCGCGAGGCGATGAAGGCGCTCGGGCTCGAACGGGTGGTGTGCATCCCCACCGGGATGCACCCGTTCAAGGGGCCGGAACGGCTGGCCCCGGTCTCCCACCGGGTCGCGATGGTGCGGCTTCTGTTGGAACGGGAAACCGGCTTCTCCCTTTGGGAGATCGAGGCGAACGCGCCACAGGTGAGCTATACGGTGGAAACCCTGGAGGCTTGGCACGCCTTGTTTCCAGACCAGGAGCCGGTGCTGCTGATCGGCGGGGATATCCCGAGGGAGCTGCATCTGTGGCGAGCGTGGCGACGCATCCTCGAGCTGGCCCATGTCTGTCTCATGGAACGCCCCGGATTCGTCGAGTCGGATCACACCCGCTGCCCGGCACTGACGCATCTGGAAGAGCATGCGGTGAACAACCCCGAAGATCTGGAGCGCGAACGCCTGGGACGCTACGGATTCTTTCGCTTGGCGGTGTCGCCGGAGGATCTCTCCTCCACCGAACTGCGACGCCAATTGTCTCAAGGCGACATCCCACGCGGAGCCACCGCGGACGCGGTGATCGACTACGCGCTGGCCCACGGACTGTATCGGGCCGGATAATCTTTACCGTGGAACTCCCGAAGGGGCTCCACGGTCAGGGGGTGAGGGGGCTTCCCCCATCATGCACGTTACTCACTTTGGAGCGCACGATTTTGAAAAGCAATTCCGATAGCGCGGCCCTGGCCGCGGAACTGGCCAAACGGATGGACGACAAGAAGGGCAAGGAGATCGTGGTGGTGGATCTGGAGGGACGATCCGGCTTCGCGGACTTCTTCGTGATCGTCACCGGCACCTCATCACCCCATGTCTCGACCCTGGCCAACGAGGTGTTGGTGGTGGCCCACGAACGCAAGATCGATGTGCGCGGCACGGAAGGGTTGCCGGAGAGCGCCTGGGTGTTGGTGGATCTGGGGGACGTGCTGGTGCATCTCTTTCGTCAGGAGGCCCGAGAGTTCTACAACCTGGAGAAACTGTGGAGTCCCAAGGCCGGGCCGGGCCGGGAGGTGAAGGTCACGATGGGGCACAAGGACGAGGCCAAGCACAAGGACGAGGCCAAACACAAGGACGAGGCCAAACCGAAAGGGGAAGCCAAACGCGGAGTCGCGGCCCCGGAATGAAAATCACCCTCCTGGCCGTGGGTCGGGTGATGCCGCCACCGATCCGGGAGCTGGTGGAGGATTACCGGGAACGGCTGAATCACTTCGTGCCGACCCGTCTGGAGAGCGTGGCCGAGGAGAAACGGGAACGGGGGATGACGGAACGGCTGGCCCTGGAGCGGGAGGGTGGACGGCTGCGGGCCCGATTCACCCCTGGGGCCATGATCGTGGCGTTGGATGGGACGGGACGGATGCTCTCCTCGCCGGAGTTGGCACGCACCCTCGGCCAGTGGCTCGACGCCTCCCCGCCGGAGATCCTCTTTCTGATCGGCGGGCCGGACGGGCTGGATCCGGCGATCAAATCCCGCACCCATTTCACCCTCTCCCTGGGCCCGATGACCTATCCCCACATGCTGGCCCGGGTGCTGGTGCTGGAACAACTCTATCGCGCCATGACCCTGCTGCGCGGGGTGCCGTATCATCGGTGAGGCAGGCGGGTTCCGTGGCATCCGGGGCAGGCATCCGCCTGAACCGAGGCCAACCACCCCCAGCATGCAGGTTACGGCTGAAAATGGACCGCCAACGGATCGTCCGGGGTGACGACGCGTCCCAGGCCGATCACGCCGGACCCATCGATGGGGCGCTCCTCACGATGCACCAGGATCGCCGGTTGGCCATCCGACATCTGGACATAGGTGCCGTTGGTGCTCTGATCGACCAGATAGATCTGGCCACGCCGATATTCAATGCGCGCGTGGACACGCGAGGACATGCTGTCCGGCACCACGAAGGTGTTGGTCGAACCGCGTCCGAAACTGACCACGGCATGGGACTCGCTGAGTTGGACGCTCTGCTCGCCAAAGGAAACCACCATGGATGGACCACTCATGACCGGCACGGCAAGCGCGGGGCCGCCCATGACCGTCAGCTCCTCCTCCTCGCCCCAGGTCAACTCGACGATCTGAATCGGCTTGGACTTTCCCTTGACCGTGGTTGTGGTCAAGATGCGGCTGTTGACCCGCAAATGATAGCTCATGCACTCCAGGGTCTCCCCGGTGGTGATGATCTGGTCTCCCTTGGCCTGGGCAGCCATGCGCGCGGCCAGGTTGACCGCATCGCCGAACACGTCGTCGTTCTCCCGGATCACCTCGCCGAAATGAAATCCCACCCGGATCTTCAAGTGGGTGCCCCAGCGCAACCCATGGGCCGCGACCTCTTCCTGCATCTCCACCGAGGCTTCGGCGGCATTGTCCGCCGCTGAAAAGGTACACATCACCTCATCACCGATGGTCTTGACCACTCGGCCATCGTGGTTGACCGTGATGGACTTCATCAGCTCGATACAACGGGAGGTGATCTCGCGCGCCTTGGTGTCGCCGATGGTTTCGTAGAGTTTGGTGCTGCCCGCGATATCGGCGAACATGATGGCCAATTGAACGGTTTCTCTCATGCGAGTCCTCACGGAATGCGAATGCGTCGGCTTGCGCGTTATAGGACCAGACCCAGAATGACGGTGATGTTATCGCGACCACCCGCCCTCAGGGCCAGTTCGATCAGTTGTTGACACGACTCCTGGAGATTCTCCTCTCCCGCGGTCCCCAGCACCTCGGCGATCCGATGGGGGCGCACCATGCTGCTCAGGCCATCGGAGCACAACAGCAGCAGATCGCCGGGGGCGATATCCTGAAAGGCGATATCCGGGTGGACGAAGTTGGCCGGTCCCATGGCCTGAAGCAGGATGTTCTGGGCCGGAGCCTGTCCTTGAGATCCAAAATTGAGCCACTGCTGGTACATGGAGTGATCCTGGGTGAGCTGGCGCATGCTCCCCTGGCGATACAGATAGAGGCGGCTGTCCCCGACATGGAAGATGACCGGCCTTGGGCTGAATTCGGGAAGCCACAGGCCCACCAGGGTGGAGCCCATGCCCATGCCGTCCGGGTAGCCGCGTCCGAGGTTGTGGGCATTGACCGCGGCATTGGCGCGGCTGATGGCGGTGCTGACCATATTGAGGATCGGGTTGGGCGCATCATCGACCGTGGGTTCCTCGGCCAGGCTGCGGGAGGGGGATCCCTTGTCGGTGGCCAGGATGGTGGGTGGCTCGTGGTCCATGCTGGCATAATCACGCAGCACCGCGCGGGTTGATTCCACCACCTGGCGGCTGGCGATCTCGCCGGCGTCATGGCCCCCCATGCCGTCGGCGACCATGACCAGGCCGACCTGCGCATCGACCAGGAACGCATCCTCGTTCAAGGTGCGGACCCGTCCGACATCCGATTGGGCGGCGACCAGCAGGCGATTTCCGATACGTTGCACCATGCGCGATGGTTCCCGGGTTTGCCGCCGAAGGTCTTTGGACCGCACGGGCAAACGTTGAAAAAATGGTTTCAGATCAAGACCATTGAGGCGTGCCTTGCGAATTATGGGCAAATCGACTCATAATAATGGCCTTGAACCATGATTCAGGCCCGACGACGACCTGAACGGGATTCACAACGGATGACCGCCCCAGGAGAGCTTTGTTCCACCATGAACCGAGAAACGTTGATCCATCGTCCCCGGAGGCTGCGCCGCACGCCCCAGATCCGGCGCATGACGCGCGAGACCTGTCTGTTGCCCGAGGATTTGGTGCTGCCACTGTTCATCGTACCGGGGGTCGGGGTGCGCAAACCGGTGGTATCGATGCCGGGGGTGGCACAACTCTCCATCGATCAGGCCGTGGCCGTGGCCAGGGAGGCCTGGGATCTGGGTCTGGGTGGAATTATCCTGTTCGGTATCCCAAAATGCAAGGATTCCATTGGTTCTGATGCCGTGGATCCCAACGGGATCGTGCAGAGCGCCATCCGGGCCATCAAGACCGAGTTGCCCGAGCTGTGGGTGATCGCCGACGCCTGTCTGTGCGAATACACCGATCACGCCCACTGCGGGGTGCCGCGCGGCCAGGAGATCGACAACGACGCCACCCTGGAGATCCTGGGACGGGCGTCGGTCACCTATGCCGAGGCCGGCGTGGACATGGTGGCCCCGTCGGGGATGATGGATGGCATGGTGGGAGCGATCCGGACCGCCCTGGACGATGCGGGACATGCCATGGTGCCGATCCTCTCCTACGCGGTGAAATACGCCTCGGCCTACTACGGACCGTTTCGCGAAGCGGCGGAGAACACCCCGACCTTTGGCGACCGACGCGCCTATCAGATGGATCCGGCCAACCGGCGCGAGGCTCTGCGCGAGGCCCGCCTCGACATCGAGCAGGGGGCCGACTGGCTGATGGTGAAGCCAGGGCTGGCCTACATGGACATCCTGCGCGAACTCCGGGACCGCTTCGATCACCCCTTGGCGGTCTACAACGTCAGCGGGGAGTACGCGATGATCAAGGCCGCCGCGGCCAACGGCTGGATCGACGAACCACGGGTGGTCATGGAGACCCTGACCGGCTTCAAACGGGCCGGCGCGGATCTGATCCTCACCTACCACGCCCTCGATGCCGCCCGCTGGATGCAAGACGCATGAACACCCCCGATGAAACGCTCACCTGGACCGAACCCCGCCCGGAACCACTGCGTGCCCTGGGACTGCTCTCCGGCGGCCTGGACAGCACCCTGGCCGCCCGTCTGTTGATGGATCAGGGGATCGAGGTGGAGTGCGTCAACTTCCACACCGGTTTTTGCATCCAGTCCCATACCGGCGCGCTGCGCAATCCCAAACCCGGCGCCGCTCCCCCTCGTCACGACGCGCTGCATGCCGCCGGCAATCTCGGCATCCGACTTCATCTGGTCGATATCGCCGAAGATTACGTGCGCATCGTCACCGATCCCAAGCACGGCTACGGCAAGAATCTCAATCCCTGTCTGGACTGCAAGATCTTCATGGTCCAAAAAGCCTTCGAGATGATGCAATCCATGGGGTTCCACTTCCTGTTCACCGGCGAGGTGCTCGGACAGCGACCCATGAGCCAGCGTCGCGACACCTTCCCGGTGATCGATCGGGAGTCCGGGTCCGCCGGCTGGCTGCTGCGTCCCCTGACCGCGCTGCGCATGCCCCTCACCGAACCTGAAAAGCGCGGCTGGGTGGACCGGTCGCGGCTGATGGGCTTCTCCGGACGCAACCGCAAGCCCCAAATGGCCTTGGCCAAACAGTTGGGGATCGCGGATTACCCCTCCCCCGCCGGCGGCTGCTGCTTCCTGACCGATGAAAACTATGCCCGCAAGCTGCGCGATCTCTGGACGTATCGCGGCGAACGGGCCTATGCGATGGAGGATATCCTGCTATTGAAGGCCGGTCGCCATCTGCGCCCCGCCCCCCACTACAAGCTGGTGATCGGACGGGACGATTCGGAGAACCATTTCCTCTCCGGCTTCGTGGCGGGACGGATCCTGATCAAGGCCCGTGACATTCCCGGTCCCCTCACCCTGGTGGAGGGGACGCCGGGAGCGGAAGATCTGATCCTGGCCTGTCGTCTGGCGGCCCGATTCGGCAAAGCGCGCGAACTGCCGGAGGTGGCCATGGTGGTCGAATCCCAGGGGGTCCAGGAGATCCACCAGGTGACCCCCCTGCCCGCCCACGAGATCGACGAGGCGTGGTATGTCTGAAGAGGTCGCGGCACCATCCCGCATCGATCGCACGGTCGATGCCCGACGTCTGCTCTGTCCGATGCCGATCTTGAAGGCCGAGGCGGCCATGCGCGACATGCGGGATGGGGAGATACTCGAGGTGCGCGCCACGGATCCGGGTCTCAACAACGACCTCCCCGCCTGGTGCCGGAGCCAGGGGCATCGCTTTTTGGGAATTCACCGCCAGGGACGCGATTTGACCGGTTGGGTGGCCAAGGGGCTCAAGGATCCATTCGGTCTGGATGCGCGAGCCACCTCCCCAATTTGACCGCATCTACACAGCAACAAATACCGGCACATCCAACCATGGTTGGAACGCCCATGCGCATGGAGACGCACGTTTCACCGGATTCCACTTTCTTCAAAGGATTGTCATGGTCAAACTTTTTCAAGATCCTTCAATCTCAGACCAGCAGACATTTTTCAAATCACTCACCAATGATTATATCTATATTCTGTTTCTCGCCTTAGTCGGCACGATTGGTTTTTGGATCACCGCTCATGCCTGGCCATTCGCACCAGGTCGTGATTTCGAGCGCTATTTGACGAACACAATAAACGTAGATGGCTTTAACTTTGGATCGAACGCTGATGGGATTCTAACCAATTTTTTAATGAGCTATCTTCTAGATAGCAGTTATACCATTGTTGAGAGCTTCACGGCCCTCGGCTACTTCCTGTCACTCTTCACAATGTATTATGTTGGACTCATTTTCGGACGAACGGTCGCAAGAGTAGCATCATTTATTGTATTGTTAAATTTGCAAGTACCAGTCTTTCTGCACTCTATTTGCAGTGACCCATTTGCATTTATTGGTTTGCATATCTGGCTAATCATCGTTGTCAGATATTATAGAATCAACAATATCGCATCCAGCATCATCATCGGATGCGCGTCGTTTTTCTTGGTCACCATTCGCCTACCGTATCAGCTTTTTATTTTCTCAGCACTCATCCCCATCATCTGTCACAGGGTTTCAATCCGAACACTGTATAACTCCTTGATTATATTTATGACTTTTTGCTTATTATGGATAAGCTATGCATGGATCAACAAAACAAGACACAATACATTTTCAGTAAACCCCTATCAAATAGGCTATGTTCTATCATATAACATCTTTTATTTCAACAAATCCATGTCAGAGAAAAACGGGCCTCACTCAGCCAGACTCGCCGAGCTTACTCGTGAGCATTTGCTGTCAAAACCATACTATCAAGACAATGCCATCACTTTGGAATCTTTTTTCGGATCGCCACAGAAGGAATTCTATTCTGAAATGTATTTAATGGCTGAACGCTTTGAGCCCGGAATCGTGAACAAGGCGGCACTGGAAACCATCATGCAGCACCCCAAAAAATTTATCAGACGCTTCTTTCAGCTCATTGAGTGGGGATTGAGGCAACCGTTCAAACCTGACATGTCACAATGCGCGGAGAAGAGTCCCGAATCCAATCAAAACAAATCGGCCTCATCCGCGACACGTGCACCTAATTATTTCACTGAAGAAAACAGTCAAACCATCATCCCGCCCGACGTTCTTGAAAAAGCCCATCGAATCAAGGAACAACGAACCTTGATCTTCAAAGAGAGAAAGGTGGCATGCGACACAGCTCAATCCATCATAAAATATAACTTTAACTTATTCCCGAGCATGCTCTACTTCTGGATACTGTCCGCATTCATTCTACTGTTTTACAAACATATTGAAATTCGTCTGCTATTTTGTTTTCTCACCCCTTGTGCATCTGTCACTATTCTATCGTTTACCACTCAATCCCCTTGGGCAAATTACAGGATGCCATTTGACGGGCTATTCATTCTAAGCGGAATTGTTGGCTTGTTGTCCATTCTGCAGTTCATTGCACTATTTGTAGAAAAAAAATCCTTGCAAGGCACGCAATCTTAGAGGCTGTTTGGTGATTCCATGAATGGAATCACCAAACCTGCACGAATCGAACAATATCGATTCGTGCTTCTCAAATTGCTGCGCAATTTGGCGGGCCATGCATGGCCCCCATCGGCTGTTTGGCATTTGCCAAACAGCCTCTTAGAACGTTCTCGGGTAATCGACGCCAACAGCCAAATTGCCGTTTGCATTTTCCATGCTGGCAACGTATCACCCAGTGCAAGTGGCGTAAAGGGGATACCCATTCTTGCCGTTATGCCCGGAAGCGGGCATCAAGGGTCAAAACACGGACAGGCCAAATCCACGGCCCTGTTCATGCACAACCCGCTATACATTCCTGCCATCGTCAATCCCTATTCTGGATTCCCGCTTGCGCGGGAAAGACAGGCGTTTACTGGGATTATTTGCATATCCTCAGACCGCACGGTAACTCCCCAATAATCTTATCCAGAAGAAATCGAGAGCCATTGATATTTAGATGATGTTCGTCATAAAAAAGCAATTGATTGTTTGCTGTCATCGAACAATTTTCTGCATTACAGAAATGCTTTATGGTTTCAATGAATTGCACGGAACTGTTGTTTTTAACAACAGTTTTCATTGACTTGATGTATTTATTATGATGATCCGATATGGAGCCGATTTTATGTTCGTTGCATAGAGATGACGGAAAAATATTTCTTGAGAGTTTACAGTTGACTGGGTGTATTGAAAATTTTGGAGTGTCTTCAAGGATGATTATCTTTTTGCGAGCCATGATTAGATAATCAATTGCCGTTTGAAGATCAACTTCAAATTTCTTCTCACGCCATGGAGTTGGCAATGACCATAACGATGACAAGACAACATATTCAATTTCAGGACTGTAAAACAAGTGCCTAAAAATATCGCTGTACGTTCTATCGGAAACAGGAGGGAAACCTGGTCGCGTAAAATAAACCACACCTGGAAGTTTGTCGTTCTCCGCAAATCCAATAAACAGATGCTCAGCGTGGCTGTCCCCAATCAGGGCAACTCGAATGGGTTTGTTGATGGACTGAAAGCATCTGTTTAAAGTAAGTTCTCTTGCAGATATACTGAGTTTTTCAGAGTTATCATACAGATGTTTTGGTTTGCAGGGCTCTCCAATTTTCATGAAGTGAAGAAACACATCATCCGTTCCCAATTCTCCTGGATAAACAATGCGCGTGGGATTTCTGGACGGGATGCCATCATGACTGTATGTAATATATCCTATCAAAGATAAGAAGAACATGGCAATAAGAAGAAACCGTGTCCTGTGTAAAATAAGACCACGATATCTTATTGGAATTTCCACATATCGATAGGTTAACCATGCCAGGAAAATTGAGATGATACAAGCCAAAAGCCTGGCGGTTTTTGAAGGTGTATCACCTACAAGAATCTTCTGAAATGCCAGGATTGGCCAATGCCATAAATATAGCGGGTAGCTGATAATACCAAACCACACGGCAATACGGTTGGACAGCAATGTTTGATTGATCCAGGTGCTTGGTCCAGAACTGATAATCAGAACAGAGCCAACAATGGGCATCACCAGGGCCCATGCCATTAAACTTTGTTTCTTGTGGATTAAAAATACACTTAGGATGATAAGTAACACTCCTGCAATACTTTTGAATGAATTGCTGGAAGCGCTCCGTGAGGTTGAATCGTTGATTGCCAATATGCATCCGCTTAATAATTCAAAAAATCTGGCTCCCGGAGAATAATAGAATATATTGTCCGATTTAAAGTGAGTCATCATTCCAAAAGAAAGGGATGCCCCTATATACATATAGGTGACAAAGTTGATCTTCCTTTTCCAAGCCAGATAAATAAATATTGGGTAAATTAGATAAAATTGACCTTCAACGCCAAGTGACCACAAGTTGAGCAGTGGTTTTTCGGACGAGAATTCACCAAAATAATTGTCAATTTTATTGTCTGGTAGAATAAAATTAGCAATAAACGTCGCGCTTCCCAGGATGTGCCAGCCAAGTCTTCTGAACTCATTGGGGTGCATGGATAGGTAGCCAAAAATATAAACAGCAGCGAGCATGACAATTAATGCTGGAAAAATTCTCACAATGCGCGATTTATAAAAATCCACAACAGAAAATGCATTTTTGTCAAGCTTGCTTTTGATTATTTTAGTGATCAGAAATCCGGATATCACAAAAAAAACATCAACGCCTATGAAGCCTCCCGTGAAAAAATAGGGAAAGGCATGGTATCCAACAACAGCCAGAACAGCTATCGCACGTAGTCCGTCGATATCTGGACGGTAATCAACTTGTAATTTTCGGATGGTATTCAGATCGTTCATGGATGTGTGAGACTTTTTTGATCCTGGATCCGGCAGTTGCGGGTGGTTGCATGATCTAACATCTTGGTTCGCATGGTGAATTGTAAGAAATCGGTATCCCTTTAACGCCACCTACGCCTCAGGGCAATGGACAATCGTTCGACAGGTGAGACTGGAGATCAACGGCATGCTGCACCAAGCGATGAAACAGTAGACCGCGAGCACGCGAGGTACGGACGTTGAAACGGAAGGTAAATTCGTCAAGGTAGTATTCAAGATGGCGTTTTTGAATCTCACCCTGGCGTGTGCCAAGAATCCAACGTTTGAGCAGCGTGGCAACCCATGTACGCGAGGCATCAGTTCGTGCGCCTGCTGAGCCGAGGTGCTGATTACGGAGACTCGATGGCCATAGCCAGCAGAGGTGAGTCCGTTGTAGCCTTTCCAGCCATCGGTGTGGATCGTCGCACCGGGCGCAATAGTCTCGCGTATAAAGGCAAGCAACGTCACCGCCGAAGCTTCATCAATTCGCTTCATACGGATGCGCCCGATGGCTTGGCCGCGTTTCTCTGCCGCAATCACCACCAGAACCTTATCTTCAATGTCACGGACTCTGCGGCCTTCCTCCAGTCCGCCGACAATGGTCTCGTCAACCTCTACTTCCCCGGACAACAAATCTCGTCCAGGACGCACCATCGCCCGGCGCAGTTTGTGAAGCCACGTCCACGCTGTCTCGTAACTGCCCAGACCCAGCACGCGTTGCAGACCAAGGGCGCTGACTCCATTTTTCTGGCTCGTCACGAACCACATCGCCAAAAACAACAGTCGCAGCGGCATGCGTGTATCCTGAAACAAGGTGCCTGCCGTCAGTCACGTATCCGTCTTGCAGTTTCGGCATCGCAAAATTGTTCCGGTGTGTCATCCATGGCGCCCCTGTCACGCCACAGTGGCAGCAAACAAAGCCGCCAGGCCAGCGCAGTCGCTGAAAATGCCGTCGGCAGGCGTTTTCGTCCCGAAACCATTCGTCCATCTCTTGGAACGTTCTCGGGTAATCGACGCCAACTACCAATTGGCCGTTTGCATTTTCCATTCTGGCAACGTATCACCCAGTGCAAGTGGCGTAAAGGGGATACCCATTCAGGATTTAATAAATAGGATTCCCTGGTAGAATCAGGAGTCAAACGCCTTCGGAAACAGATCGCGCGCTGTGATGCCGATCTTATTTCTCATGGGTAGGTTAGACGACACCTGGATCCCCATCCACATCGCGTCGTCCGTATTGATATAGGTAAACAGACCCTGCCGTCCGAACATCCACATATTATCAATCGACGTCTCCATGTATTCATAAATTGTGCTGAGACGTTGATGGTATCCAACACGAAACCGCGGATACGCATGCGTCAGGCGTCGTGTATGATAATCCAATACATTGGCCCGCGACAGCAATCCATGTCGCTCCAATGGCGAAAAACACATCGCAAAAATTTCATCGTCGTCCATATTCCAAACCGCGTCTCCAACCGAACAGGTGACCTCCAGACATAAGGCCGTTTGACCTTCCGGGACCATGTCACGGCTGAATTTGCCGACATCGGAAATGCGATTGAACGGAAATTCGGGTTCACTGAAATAGAGGATGTGGCTACCCAAGGGATCGATGTGGTCCAAATCCAGGTAAAGAAGAACCAGTGCGGCATAGTCCAATTCATTGGCCGCTTGACGCACCTCGTTTGGAATCTCCTCCCCGAGATACAGCACCAACTGATTGACAGGTATTGTCGAAAGAACGGTAAAATCAATATATTCACTGAGATCCGCTTGAATCGTTTGAATCTCACCACGCATATTTGAATATTTTAATTCAATAATTTTATTATTATCCCTTATTAACGAACAAATTGTTGCGTTGTTAATAATCTCACCTCCATTTTTTATGATCTCATTAACAAGAAAATCTGTGATCGCTCCAGATCCGTTACGGTGGTAATAGGCATTCAAGGATCTGGAATGTTCAGGATGATACTTCGGACGACGCGTGATGGCCGCATGAACCAAAGCGTACAGACTCTGCACGGGAATACGCTTTCGTGCGACGATGTCAGACAATTCATGGGTCGCCACCCCCCATACTTTTTCTGTGTAGGGTCCAAAAAAAATATCGAAAAAATACTGCCCAAAACGACTGACCAGCCAAGTTCGATAGGTGCCGTCACTCTTGAAGTTTCCCTTCAACAGCGACACAACCCTCTGCCAGAAAAACCCCCAGACACAAAGCGTCGCATCGATCAGATTCAATGTCTTGAGGGATTCCATACCCTCAAAGGGATAAGGAAATGTCCGATTTCTGAAATAGATCCTGGTGACGGATTCATAGGCGCGGAAATCATCGCCAAAACTCTTCTTGAGAAACTCCAACAGATGAACGTGGGATGTGTGGATATTATGCGGTCCAAAATCATAACGAAATTTTCCGCGCCTGAACGTTCCCGCCATGCCCCCGCAAACGGCCTCCTTTTCCAGGATGGTGACGTGATGGCCATCCATGGTTAAGCTCCAGGCCGCCGCCAATCCGGCAGGACCGCCACCAAGAACAACAACCCTGCGCGAACTTAACCCAGAAGATGATTCATTTCTTGACTCAGGAATCATGACTTAACCTTGGATCGCACTAAGAAGATTTTTTAGGGAAAAAGGCAACGACCTAACCGTGCCCCTGCATTTGGATATGGAAGGGGGAGCACCAAACTGCGCCAACTTCTCTGTATTCCAGGGGTTCCGGGTCGTCTGTCACGCTCCAGTCATACCTGATATGCCCAATCGGCAATGCCCTTGGGAAAGCATGGCTCGGAGAGAATTGAGCCATGGAGCCTGGAGACTCCATAGCTGCAAAAACCCATCCATGTTTTGATGAACCGGAATCGTCACCTCACGTCTTGGCCAGATTGGGCGTGTAGGTGATCGCCCGGTTGCGGCCCGTGTGCTTGGCCTCGTAGAGGGCCAGGTCCGCGCACTTGATCACCTCCCAGATATCCTCCCCATCCGACGGGAAGCCGGCCACGCCGATGGAGATGGTCTTGCGCATGATGCCGCTGGAGACCGGGATCTTCAAGGCGGCCACGGCCAGGCGCAGCTTTTCGGCCATGCGCTCGCCGGAGTACTCGTCCCCCTCCTGGAGGATGACCAGAAACTCCTCGCCACCATAACGGATCACCATGTCCGAGGTGCGCACCTGGGCGGCCAGGGCCTTGGAGACCACCCGCAGCACCGTGTCGCCGACATCGTGCCCGAAGACATCGTTGACCTCCTTGAAGTGGTCGATGTCCATGAGCAGCACGGAGAGGCGGCTCTTCTTGCGTTTGGCGGTGGCCTCGAGGGTGCCGATGTACTCTTCGAGAAAGCGGCGGTTGTGCAGACCGGTGAGCGCGTCGCGCAGAGCCGATTCGCGCAGGGTATCGAGCAGCCGCTTGGCCTCGACGGTCGGGGCGGACTCCCGCAGATAGGCCTGGATAAAGGGTTGCAGACGGTGATAGAGGCGACCGTGGGCGCGATCCACGACGATCTGCACCACGTTGCCCACGGTTCCGGAGTGGAAGACCGGGATGCAGATATGGCCGAGGTTGGGATTGTCGTGGACATGTTTGAACTGGCTGCAGATCATCGGGTGTTCGATGGCGTCGATCACATGGCCGGTGCGATGGGCGCGGCAGGAGTCGGCCTGGAAGAGGATCTCCGCATTGCACCAACGGCAGCCGGTATCGATCTCCCCGTCCACGATCACCGGTTTCATGTGGTTCATGCCGGGGTTGGAGACCTCGTAGATCGAACACTGGCGGATGCCGAACTGCTCGCGCAGCACATGGGCGATGCGGAAATAGACTTCGGCCTTGGTGCGATCCTCCTCCACGGCCTGTTTGAACTGGGCGATCTCCAGCAGGGTCTCCACCATCTCGGTGGTGGTGGTGATGAGGTTGGTGTTCCCTTCGACCTCGTAGCGCAACAGTTGCGACACATCGTGGGTGATGGTGCTGAGGTTGTTCTGGAGATGGAGCATCAACTGGTTGAGATCACGGGAGATATCGCCCATCTCGTCCTGGCCGGTATACTGGATGCGACCGCTGAAGTTGCCATCCTTGGCCTTGGCCACGACCCGTTGCACCTCCTCGGCGGTGGCCACCACCGGGTTCATCTGACGCCGGAAGAAGATGGTCAGGAAGATGGCGAAGATGGTGATGATCGCGGTCATGACGCCGATGGTGAGCAACGCCTTTTGTTGCAGTTGGGCCATGGAGATCTGGATGGTGATCGCCCCGAGCACCGCGCCATTGGCGGTGTTGTGACACTGGAGGCAGTTGGGTTCCCCGGTCTGGTTGGCGATGAAGGGTATGGTGCCACGAAAGATCGGTTTCATCTCCGTATCGATCATGCCGTAATAGGGTTTGCCATTCTCCATCACCATCTTTTCGATCGGATCGACGCTCTGTTCGCCGTCGAGTCCCTCGCCGAACTGTCGGATCACCTCCGGGGAACGCATCACCCGTGCCACCAGCAACCCCTCGACCTCGGCCAATCGCTTGAGGAACGATTTGCGTTGATCGATCACGTTGTTGATCATCGACTCGGTGAGGCTGACCCGCACCACCTCGGCCACGGAGTGGACCTGTTCGCGGGCGGTGGAGATCGAAAACTGTCGGAATGACAGCAGGCTGATGGCCACGATGACGATGGCCAGGGTTCCCGAGAGAAAGATGGCCAGAAGAGAGGTCTTTTGTTGCAGCTTCATGGGAGCCCCGACGATGGTGTTTTTCCAGGATCCTATCTGCTTAATAGTGTAGCTTACAACCGGTAAGAATTCAAAACATGAATCAATATTAATCTCTTTTTCACAATCGCACCCCAAACCGGCCCGTGCCACGGGCGACGACGGGTCCACGGCTGCCCGATTTCCGTCAGGCGCGGGCCATCTCCCAGCGGGCCAGACGTTGACTGGCCTGATCCGCGTGCAAGCGCTCGACCAGTCGTCCATCCACGACGCAGATCTCCTCGCCGCGCCCGCGGGCGGCGTTCCAAGCCTCCAGGATGCGGCGCGCGGCCTCGGCCTCCGCGTCGCCGGGGAGAAAGGCCTGATTGGCCGGTTCGATCTGGGCGGGGTGGATCACGGTCTTGCCGTCGAATCCGAGCCGGGCGCCGTCGTGGCATTCGGCCAGGAAACCCTCGGAGTCGCGGATGTTCACGTAGACCCCATCCAGGATCTGTCTGCCGGCGGCCCGCGCCGCCAAGAGGGTCTGTTGCAGGGCGTGGCGCAGACCGATGCGCTCCGGATCGCCGGGAATGCCGAGGGCGCGCCCCAGATCCGAAGTGCCCATCACCAGGGTGGAGACCAGGGGGTGGGAGGCGATGGCATGGGCATGGAGCACGCCGAGGGGGGATTCGATCATCGGCCAGAGTTGACAATCCGCGTCGGGCGCCAACGCGCCCATGACGGCGACGAGTTGATCCAGGGCTTCCAGGGATTCGACCTTGGAGAGGGCGATGGCATCGGGCCGGCCCGGCAACACCACGGCCAGGTCGTCGCGCCACAGGTCGGTGTGGATGCCGTTGACGCGTACCACCCGCGCGCCGGGATAACCGTCGCGGGTGGCATGGAGGGTCTCCAGGATGGCATGGCGCGCCTGGTGCTTGGCCTCCGGGGCCACCGAGTCCTCCAGATCGAGGATCAGGCCGTCGGCGGGCAGGGTCGGCGCCTTGGAGAGGGTTTTCGGATTGGATCCCGGCACATACAGCACCGAACGCAGCAGACGGACAAGAGGATGGGGAGTCATTGACGCGCACCGGTGCAAAGAGCGATAGTGGAGATCCCAATAGGGTTTTATTTCTAACAGAGAAACCACCCCGCATGCCACGAAAAATTCGCGAGAAACAACTTTCCCTGCGTCAGATGGCCCGGATGCGCGTCACGCGTCGTCCTGGAGCCGCGGGCCTGGAACTCCCCGCCGACGAAAGCGCCCTGGGCCCCGAGGAGGAGGGACGGGTGGTGGCCCATTTCGGGTTGAATGTCGAGGTGGAGACCGATTCCAGGGAACGGGTGCGCTGCGCGGTGCGCGAGTCGTTGCTGGAGGAGCCGGTATGCGGGGACCGGGTGGTCTGCCAGCGCATCGGCGCGGATCAGGGGGTGATCGTTGCGGTGCATGAACGGCTCTCGGTGCTGCGGCGACCGGGGCCGCACCAACGTCTGCTGACCATGGCGGCGAACGTGGAGCGCATCGTGGTGGTGAGCGCCGCCTCCACCCTCAATCCTGGCCTGCTGGATCGCTATCTGATCGCGGCGCAAAAAGCCGGAATCGAGCCCTTGCTGGTGATCAACAAAATCGATCAACTCTCCGATGCGGCGACCCTTGAGACGGTGCTCGCCCCTTATCCGCCCATGGGTTACCCCCTGTTACGGGTCTCCGCGTTGCTGGAGGAGGGCATCGAGAATCTGGAGGAGGCGTTACGGGATAAAACCGCGATTTTCGTGGGGGAGTCCGGAGTTGGCAAGTCGTCGTTGATCAACCGCATGGTTCCGGAGGAGAGTTTGCGGACCGCCGAGGTTCACGCGGCCACCGGTTTGGGACGCCACGCCACCACCACGGCGCGTCTGTATCGCCTCAAGCGCGGCGGATTCCTGATCGACTCGCCAGGGGTGCGGGAGTTCGGACTGCACGGGGTGATCCGCGAGGAGATTCCGGGGTTGATGCGCGACATGGCCCCGCGGCTGGGACAGTGCCGGTTCAAGGATTGCCGGCACCTGCGGGAACCGGACTGCGCCTTGCACGCCGCGGTCGAAGCCGGGGAGATTGCCGCCGCCCGTCTGGAGAGCATGCGCCGCATCGCGGAGTCGGTGCCGTCACGCAACCCCTACTATTAAATACCTCAGCCCTCCCCGCTCCGGACCGCCTCCAGCAGAACCCGCATCCGGTCCAAGTGGGTGGGCAGTCGCATGGCGCGGTCATGACCGGCCTGGGCCACCCGCTGTCGCTCCTCTTCATGGGCGAGATAAAAGTCAACCCGATCTCTCAACTCATCCGGCGTGGTGAACGAGACGATCTCCTCGCCGGGCATGAACATCTCCTCGATGCCGCAGGAATATTCGCTCACCAGACAGGCCCCGCTCGCCGGCCCGTCGGCCAGGCGCAGGGTCACGCCGCTTCCCTCGTTGGCCTCCCACTGGTTGATGTTCACGACGATCCGACCGGCGTTGTAAAACCGGTTCAACGCCTCGCCATGCAGCGTCCGGGCCTGTACCGCCGAAAACAGCACCCGATCGCGCCATTCGAACCGACTGCGCCAGCCCGGTCCGACGATCCCGAGACGCCAACCGGTCAAGGCGCGCAGATATTCCCGCCGCTTCGGGGTATGGATCCCCACGAACACCACGTCAAACCGCTTGGCAATCTCCGGCAAAGGCCGATACCGATACGGATCGACCGCGACCGCAGGCAGATAGCGAATGCCGGGATGGCGCATGTTGGCATGGATGGAGTAATTCAGATCGTGGAAAGGTTGATCGCGCAGGAAATTATCCAGATTCTTCAAATCTTTGATCCACCAGCCGACAATTCTGGCCCCTGCCTTGCGCCAGTCGGCCAGCACGGAGGGATCCACAGGGTTGCCGCGGATCACCAACACCACGTCCGGACGGAAGCGGTCGAACTGGACCAGCAGATGGCGTTCGATGGTCAAACGCTCCTGACGGACGAACCGTTCGCTCAGGCTCTGTTTGAAGCCGAACGGCTTGGCCAGGGATTTGCCCATCTTCTTGATGAAGTGATCGACGCGGGGCTGTCGGATCTCGGTATTGGCGGTCAACACGGTGACGCCGAGCCTTTCCAGGGCCGAGGCGCACTGCCAGGCCAAGGGTTGGGTGGGATTGATGAAATCCCCGCACACCATCCAACGTGCCGCCGAATATCCTTCCATCTCCAGCGAATCCCTCAAGAATGAGGTTTGCGAACTGCGTGTTGCCTTGGGTTGCCAAGCGTGGGGAACCGGGCTAGACTGAACCGATTAACAAAACAATAAACTCCAGGCCCCCATGAACTGCCCGATCTGCCACCACGCCAGCGGTCACACCCGTCACACCCCGCGCGAGATGATGTTCGGGTTGCGCGAGTCGTTCGAGTATTGGTGCTGCGGGCAGTGCCGGATGCTCTGGATCGACCCGATTCCGAATGATCTTGGACGCCATTATGGTCAAGGGTACTACTCCCAGCAACCCCCCCCGGAAAAAAATTCGACACCCCTGCTGACTTGGCTCAAACAGCAGCGGGCGCGCCATCATCTCGGGGAGCGAACCCTGCCCGGCGCGCTCATGGCCCTGGTGGGACGCCGACCCATCCATTTCCGTTGGTTGCGTCCCTTTGGGGTATCGCTCTCCAGCGCGATTCTCGATCTGGGGTGTGGTACCGGGGGACTGTTGTTGAAGCTGCGTCGCGAGGGATTTGTTAACCTCACGGGCGCGGACCCTTTTCTGCCCGAGACCATCCGGCATGCCAGCGGCGTGACCATCCTGGCCGAACCGCTGGAGCGGCTCGACGGGCGCTTTGATCTGATCATGCTTCATCATGTTCTCGAACACATGCCGGATCAGCATGCCACCATGGAGCGGTTACGCGCCCGACTCAATCCCGGCGGGGGGGTATTGATCCGCATCCCGGTTGCCCAGTCCCATGCCCATCGTCGCTATGGCGTGCACTGGATGGCCTGGGACGCGCTGCGTCATCTCTATTTGCACACCGTGACCAGTCTTCACCGTCTGGCCAACAGCACGGTTTTTCCATTTTTGCGCACCACCACGACGCCAGGCCGGAGAATCTGTATGGGGTGTGAATACTATCAGCGCGACATCCCGCACCCGGAGTGGGGGCGCCACCCCGACCCGCCCGAGACCCTGGCCGCCTTCCGCACCCTGACCGACCAGTTGAATGCCACCCTGGATGGCGACACCGCCTGCTTTTATTTGAAGATCTCGTGAAAGCGGCCTTGATTGTCACCAATCTGCGCGGTGGCGGCGCGGAAAAGGCGTTGATCCAGACCGCCGACCTTCTGCGTCGAGCCGGTCACGAGGCCATCCTCATCCTTTTAGAGGATATTCGTCAGCACACCCTGCCCGAGGGTCTGCCGGTGATCGCCCTCGGAGCGCCGGGAAAATCGCTTTCCAAGGGGTGGTTGGGACGTCGTTGGCTGGCCTGGCGACTGAAACGGCGCATGACGGTGCTCGCTCGGGAGCGACCCTTCGATCTGATCCTCTCCACCCTCCCCTTTGCCGACGAGGTGTGTCGTTTGGCGCGTCTTCCCAACCATTGGATGCGGGTGGCCAACACCCTGTCGCGGGAGATCGCGGCATTGGAGCAGTCCAATCCGGCCAAGGCGGAGCGCCGTCTCAATCGTTATCGCACCCTCTATGCTGGTCAACGGTTGATCGCGGTCTCCTCTGGCGTGGCGGATGATCTCACCGGCACGCTGGCGATTCGGCCCCGCGCCCTGCGGGTGGTGCGCAATCCGTTCGACCTTTCGGCCATTCCGACCTGGGCACGGGGGTCGGTGGCGGGTCTGCCGACCGAGCCCTATGCGATTCACGTCGGGCGTCTGGCCACGCAGAAGCGCCATGATCTGCTCCTCGATGCCTGGAGTCGCATCCGGGAGCCGCGTCTGCTGGTCTTGCTCACCGATCAGGATCCCAGGTTGCAGCGCATGATCGCCGAACGTCTCCTGACCGATCGGGTTTGGATCGTCGGTTTCCAGACCAACCCCTATCCCTGGATCGCCGGAGCGCGGCTGTTGATTTTATGTTCCGATCACGAGGGGATGCCGAACGTGTTGATCGAGGCGTTGGCCTGCGGCACGCCGGTGGTCTCGACCGACTGTCCGTCGGGTCCGAGGGAGTTGCTGATGGCCGATCTGCCCGAGGCCTTGGTGCCGATGGGGGATGTCGTGGCTCTGACCGCGGGCATCGAGCGGATGCTAACCAGGCCCGATGCCGCACAGCGGGTGGATCTGTCCGGGTATGCGCCGGAGGTGACGCTCAAAGCCCTGGAGGGGTTGGTGGGGGGATAATCAGACCCCATTGTCGCGGGGGTCCGGGGGCCGCAGGTCCCCGGCGGAGGTTCGGAGGCAGAGCCTCCGAGGTTTTGTCTTTGAATTTATGCTTTTGATTTTGATTTTGATTTTGATTTTGATTTTGATTTTGATTTTGATTTTGATTTTGATTTTGATT
>JADGAY010000218.1 GCA_015231775.1 Magnetococcales bacterium
GGATTCGAGGATGTGCCGTTTGCGTTGCATGGGCACGATGAGAAAATAGTGGATGCCCCAGGAGATCAGGGCGATCAGGAGCAGCCCGACCAGCCAGCCCAGCACGGGATGATGGGAGATGGCTTGCGTTTGCGCGGTGATGGTGCTCATGAGGCGTCGGTTGCATCCTCTTTTATATGAATTTGAGTTTCATTGTCGCTTGTGGGATACATTAACATCGGTAGAGCGGTGACACCATGGTTGGGATGCGTTTTTTTTCCGGAAGAGTCGGGAAATTCGTTTCGCGGTTGACGGGAGAAGGAGAGTCGCGCTCATCGTTTCGCGCGGGTCGCGGCACCCCTGCTTCGGCGGGCGTGGCGCGGGTCTGGCTGGGCGGGTTGGCGGGATTGTGCGCCTGGGCGCTGGCGCTGCCCCTTTGGGCCATGGATGCCGTCGAGATCCTCAAGACCATGGATCGGGCCATGCATGCCGTCTCCCACGAGAGTTTCAATCGCGTCACCTTCGAGTTGCCCAACGGGCGTCAGCGGCTCGTGACCCTCTATACCGCCAAGGCGAGCGGACGGCGTGCCCTGATGGTGGTGGTCTCCCCCGAGGAGTTGCGTGGGCGGGCGGTGTTGAAGGTGGGTGACGAGGCGTGGCTGCACATGCCTGGCGAACTCGAAACCCGCAAGACCACGCTGTTGCAGTCGGTGGTGGGCGGGGTGTTCAACAATGCCGATTTCCTGCTCGGGGAGTTTTCCGAAGAGTATCGACCCACCCTGGACTCCGAGGACGAGGTGCACTGGAAATTGACGCTCCACCCCCTGCATCCGAGCACGCCGCATGCGCGGGTGAAACTGTCGGTGGATAAAAAAAGTGGTCTGCCCGTGGAATTGACCCAGTACGACGCGGGTGGAGGGTTGCTCAAGACCATCCAGTTTCTGGAGCCCCGCGAGTTGGATGGCGGCCATCGGGCCCCCATGCTGCTCGAGAGCACCAGCGGTTTGAACCAGGCCTACCGCTCCGCGTTGCGGGTCGGGCGCATCGAGGAACGGGAATTCCCCGCCAATGTCTTCACACGGGAGTTTTTGCCCGGAGCAGGGCAGTTGATGAAGTGATCGTCCGGTTTGGTGCTTGACATAAGTCTGACATCTCTTTAATGTATTCTGCTTCCAATCCGTTCGGGTCTTGTCGTGGGAGTGTGAATATTGAGTAAGGAAGATGTTATTGAAATGGAAGGGACGGTCATGGAGAACCTTCCCAACGCCATGTTTCGCGTCGAGTTGGAGAACCAGCACAAGCTCTTGTGCCACATCTCCGGGCGCATGAGAAAGCACTATATCCGCATCCTGCCGGGTGACAAGGTGACGGTGCAGTTGACCCCCTATGATCTCACCAAGGGTCGCATCTCCTATCGGCACAAGTAGTCCTTTCTTTCGGATGAGCCTCTCCTCCCACATGACGGGACGGCGGGCGGGATCCAATCCATCATGAGCTATAACGCTTCCCAGATTGAAGTCCTCGAGGGGCTGGAGGGGGTTCGTCGTCGTCCGGGCATGTACATCGGCGGCACCGACGAGTCCGCCTTGCATCATCTGGTGGTGGAGTTGCTCGACAACGCCACCGACGAGGCCTCGTCCGGTCACGCCAACCGCATCCTGGTGATCCTGCGCAAGGACGGCGCGGTGTCGGTGTGGGACAACGGACGCGGCATTCCTGTCGATCCCCTGCCGCGCTATCCGGACCGTTCCGCCCTGGAAGTGATCATGACCACCCTGCACGCGGGTGGCAAATTCCACGACAAGGCCTATGAGACCGCCGGCGGTTTGAACGGCGTGGGGGTGTCGGTGGTCAACGCCCTCTCCGCCTGGACCGAAGTGGTGGTGGAGCGCGACGGACACCGCTGGCGCCAGCGTTTCGAACGGGGCGTGGCGGCCTCGCCGTTGGAGCAACTCGAAGCCACCCGCCGACGCGGCACGCTGGTGACCTTTCTGCCGGATGGCGACATCTTTCCCCTGACCCGCTTCGATCCTGCGCGCCTGCTGGATATGTGTCGCGCCAAGGCCTATCTGAACCGTGGCCTGACCGTCACCCTGCGCGATGAGACCCAGGATGCCGAACACATCTTCTCCTATCCGGACGGGATGCGGGACTTCGTTCGGGAGTTGATCCCCGAGGAGCGACGCGTCATCACCGATCCCTTTGCCGGGATGCTGGAGCGTTTCGGCGAGGATGGTCGCGGCAGGATGGAGTGGGCCCTGGTCTGGACCCCCGAGGAGCGCGGGGTCATTCTCTCCTATTGCAACACCATTCCCACCCGCGAGGGTGGGGTGCATGAAAGCGGTCTGCGCGCCGCGCTCTTCAAGAGCGTGCGGGAGTTCGCCGAGGCGCGCAATCTGATTCCCAAGGGGGTGGAGTTTGCCCCCGAGGATGTGCTCGATGGCCTCAACGGCGTTCTGTCGCTGTTCATTCCCAACCCGGAGTTCGCCGGACAGACCAAGGATCGGCTCACCAACCACGGCGTGACCCGCCGGGTCGAGGCGGTGATCAAGGACAGCCTCGATCACTGGCTGCACGGCGCGCCGGAGCGGGCCGGGAGTCTGGTCGAACTGGTGGTCGAACGGGCCCGCGAGCGACTCAATCGCAAGAAATCCCTGGCCCGGGTGACCCGAAAAAGCGTCACCACCCGCCTGACCCTGCCGGGCAAGCTCACGGATTGCATCTCTTCGGATACCACAGCCACCGAACTGTTCATCGTCGAGGGGGATTCGGCGGGTGGATCGGCCAAGCAGGCCCGCGACCGCCATACCCAGGCGGTATTGCCGCTGCGTGGCAAGATTTTGAACGTCGAGCAGGCCAATCTGGAGAAGTTCGAGGCCAACGTCGAGATCAAGAACCTGATCACCGCCATCGGCGCGGGCAGCGGTCGGGCCTTCGAAATCGACAAGGTGCGCTATGGTCGGGTGATCATCATGACCGACGCGGATGTGGATGGGGCCCACATCGCCAGTCTGCTTCTGACCTTCTTCTATCGCCACATGGCGCCTCTGGTGCATGGCGGACGGCTGTTTCTGGCCCAGCCGCCGCTCTATCGGGTCACCACCGGCGCGGAGACCCGGTATGCCTTGGATGATGCCGCCAAGGAGGCGATGGTGGCGGCGATCACCCGCAAAAAAGCCAATGCCAAGGTGGAGATTTCGCGCTTCAAGGGGTTGGGCGAGATGGATCCGGCGCAACTGCGCGAGACCACCATGGCGCCAGGGAGCCGTCATCTGCTCAAGGTGGTGGTGGATGACGCGGATGCCACCCATGACACCCTGGATCGCCTGATGGGCAAGCGTCCGGCGGAACGGTTCCGATTCATTCAGGAAAAGGCCCACTTCGCGCGGGATCATCTGGACATTTGAACGCGGATCGACCTATGTTATCGTTACCGTGGTTTCGCCAGGCGGGGGTGGGTAACCCCGACGCTCGTTGGCCCCAGGTTTGCTTGAAATCGGATCTGCTGAAAGAATCTTCCGGGACAGATGTTCCCTGGGGTTGAATCGCTCTCGAAAAAAGGGGATTTCAGACGTGTTTGGCGTTCTAAAACGTGTTATGGGCATCGGATCCCTGGTGATCGGCCTTTCAGGCGTGGCCTGGGCCGGAAGCGAGTCGTCCGATCCGTTCGTCACCTCCATCGAGGCGGCCTTGCGCAAGAATCCACGCGCCACCGCCGCCGCCGCCCAGCTCAAGGCCGCCCTGGAACGTCTGCCCCAGAGCCAGGCCGCGCTGCTGCCCACCATCGACCTGAACGCCTCCAAGGGCCACAGTCGCGTCGAGTGGCAGAACAGCGCCTCGAGCACGGATCCGGATGTGGTCGGCCTCTCCCTCACCCAGGTGCTCTTCAATCAAAAGGCGCTGGTGGCCATGCGTCAGACCAAGCCCTACATCGCCTCCTTCGAGCGCGATGCCCAGGCGGCGGTGCAGGGGGTGTTCCTGGAGTCGGCCTCGGTGATCGTGGAGGTGTTGCAGGCCACCGAGGTGGTGCGTTTGGCCAAGAGCAACCGGGATGTGTTGAAGCAACATCTGGAGGCGACCCGCTCCCGGTTCCGGGTCGGCGAGATCACCCGCACCGACGTCAGTTGGGCCGAGTCGCGGCTGGCGAGCGCCGAGGCCAAGCTGGTCCGTTCCGCGA
>JADGAY010000219.1 GCA_015231775.1 Magnetococcales bacterium
ATCGAGAGATGACTGAGAAATCTCTTGCCAAAGTTCACCTTGCTTCGGATCAAGTTTGGAAGTTATATTCTGATCCTGTGCTGATTTCAGCAAGACTTATATTGGATTATCCAAAAAGATATATTATTTTGTTAGGTCATTTAGCATGTTTATCTTCTGGTGGTGTCAATAAAGGAGATCTGTTAGAGCATAGTTACGAGAAATTAGAATCGGCGATGACAATACCGGAACCTAAATTTAATTCAGTTAGATCCGGAACGGGATGTTTATCAAGAGATAATGGATGTGTTTTTTGTGTGGTTGGATCGTTGTATTTACTTGAAGAAAAATGCTCTTGTTCCTAAAGAGTGATTTTGAAGCTGAGATTAACTATTGGATTGATCTCATATTGACGCCTTGTCATGTTGATGAAATGGATGGAGAAGAGAAAAGAGGCTTTATGTTGCTTCCATACCTATTCCGTTACTATAATGGAACAGATCTTTTAGATGTTGTTTGTGAGAGAATCAGGGGTATGTCCGACTGTGAAAGGGATGATGCTTTGGATTATGTGATCAGTCAGACAGGAAATGAGAAAATCTTGATTCGCTTGCGTGATTTGAAAGTTGGGTGTGTAAGGAAATCATTTGATGTTCTGCCATAGATGAGTGCAAAAATGACCGCATCAACGCCACCCCGTCCGCCATCCACGCCTGGGAGTAGGCGGGCAGGGTGGTCAGGAGGCCTGAGAGATCGTGCTCCACCCGGCAGCGGGCCATGGTCAGATGGGGTTTGAAGGGGCGTTTTTCGGCGGGTGGGGGGGGAAGAGCCAGGTCACGGGCGAGGGAGGCGAGAGGATCCCCGTCGGTCTCCGTCAGGCCGAGCCAGAGCACCTGGGCGCGGCGTGGGGAGGGGAAGGCGCCCCAGCCGGAGAGGCGCAGGTGGATGGGGCCGTACCTGGCGACCATGTCGTGCATCCGGGCCTGCAAGGCCGGAATCTCTGGCACCGGCACATCCCCGAAGAAACGCACGGTCAGATGCAGGGCGTCCGGGTCCAGCCAGCGCCAGCCGGGTGGCAGTGGGCCGACCTGCCGCATCAGGGTTGCCAATGCCGCGCGCACCGCCTCCGGCGGATTGAGGGCCGCGAACAGGCGGGCCTTCTCGAACGGCGTGGATGACTCGCTCATTCCTCCACCCACAACGGCAGTCCCGTCGTGGGGTCGAATCCACGGCGCGGGGGGTCGCCGTGCAACGCTTGAATCAGCACCTCGGCGGCAAACAGGATGGTCCCCGGTGCCAGATGGCCGCCGAAGGCCCGTCCGGTGTGGTCGGAGAGGGTGATGTGCACATGCACGAAGGGCTTGTCCTCCTTCAACGACACATTGCCCACCATCTGGACGATCTCCAGGGGCTCCTCGTAGGTGAGATAATCGTATGCGTGCCGGGTCTGGTCATAAAACCCCAAACAGGCCCGTTTCACCGCGCCCACCCCCTCGATCCGTCCGACCTGGATCCCATGGGTGCGACAGAAGGCGTTCAACTCCGCCAACAGATCCCCATCGTGGGGCAGACGACCCAGCCAGCATCTCCCAGGCGTGAATTCGCGCATTTGAAACACTCCTTTTGATCCATGACCGCTCCCGAGGGTGTCGGGAAACGAACAAACCAAGCACGATCGCTTGCTTAATTATAGGGCATTTGAGGTCTGTCACAACGGATTGTGCAGTGCGCCGTTGACGGATCCCTAAGCGATTTGCTAACCTGAACGACGGGTTTTTACCGTGGAACTAGGCCGAAAAGCCGTCTCCACGGGGTGTGGGGCGAAAGAGTCGCCCCCGCCATGCCTGAGGTTACCATTACAAACCAAAATTGCACCGGGTTTGCAACCCACGACACTTCGTAAGGATTCATCATGGCCAATTTCGGTCTGCCCGATAAACAGGGGCTCTACGATCCCGCCCTCGAACACGACGCTTGCGGCGTTGGCTTCGTCGCCCGGATCAGTGGCGGCAAGTCGCACGACGTGGTACGCATGGGTTTGAGCGTCCTGGTGAATCTCACCCACCGGGGCGCCGTGGGTTCCGATCCGCTCACCGGCGATGGGGCCGGCATCCTGATCCAGATCCCGGATGCCTTCCTGCGCGGACAGGCCGGGAAGCTCGGCATCAACCTCCCCCCGGAAGGGGATTACGGCGTCGGGATGATCTTCCTGCCCAAGGAGAAGGATCTCCAGGCCTCCTGCCAGCGACTGGTGGAGCAGGTGATCACCGAGGAGGGGCAACTCTTCCTGGGGTGGCGCGCGGTGCCCATCAGCCGCCAGGCGCGCATCGGTTATACCGCCAAGGGGTCGGAACCGTCCATCCGCCAGGTGTTCATCGGTGTGCGCAACCGTCCGGACAACGCGGATCCGATGTGGTTCGAACGCAAGCTCTACATCATCCGCCGGCGCGTCGAGAATGCGGTCATGGGGTATGGTCAGGAGGAGATCAAATCCTTCTACATCAGCAGTTTCTCCAGCAAGACGCTGGTTTACAAGGGGATGTTCCTGGCTGATCAGGTGCGTTCCTACTACACCGATCTGTCGGATGCCACGCTGGTTTCGGCCTTTGCCATGGTCCATCAGCGCTACTCGACCAACACCTTCCCGACCTGGGGTCTGGCCCATCCGTTCCGCATGATCAGCCACAACGGCGAGATCAACACCCTGCGGGGCAACATCAACTGGATGCGTGCCCGGGAGGCGGCCCTCTCCTCGGGTCTGTTCGGCGACGACATCAAAAAACTCTTCCCCATCGTGCCGGAAGGGCTCTCGGACTCGGCGAGTTTCGACCGTGCCCTGGAGTTCCTGGTGATCAGCGGTCGCTCCTTGCCCCACGCCATGATGATGATGATCCCCGAGGCCTGGGAGAACCATCGCCACATGGATGAGGATCGCAAGGCCTTCTACCAGTACCACGGCGCCTTGATGGAACCCTGGGATGGACCGGCGGCGGTGGCCTTCACGGATGGTCGCTACATCGGCGCCACCCTCGATCGCAACGGTCTGCGCCCAGCCCGGTATCTGATCACCAAGGGGGGCTTGTGCGTCATGGCCTCCGAGGCCGGCACCATCACCTTCCCCCCCGAGGAGGAGGTCAAGATGGGCCGGTTGCAACCAGGTCGCATGTTCGTGATCGACCTGGAGGAGGGGCGCATCATCGACGATGCCGAGATCAAGCAGACCATGGTCTCCCGTCAACCCTACCGGCAGTGGATCGACGAGAATCTCACCCGTCTGGACACCCTGCCCGCCGGCGGTTCCGAGGCTTCCGAGGCCGAACCGTTGCGGGTGCGTCAGCGCATCTTCGGCTACACCGAGGAGGATCTGTCGGTCATCCTCGGCCCCATGGCCGCCGATGGACAGGAGCCGATCGGCTCGATGGGCAACGACGCGGCCCTGGCGGTGCTCTCCGATCGCCCGGTGCTGCTCTACAGTTACTTCAAGCAGCTTTTCGCCCAGGTGACCAATCCGGCCATCGATCCGATCCGCGAGGAGTTGGTGATGAGCCTCTTCACCCAGCTCGGCCCGACGGGCAACATGCTGGAGGAGTCGCCCCAGCATGTGGCGCGCATCTGGCTCGATCAGCCGATCTTGACCAACGCCGATCTGGAGAGGATTCGTGCGGTGGAGCGTCCCGGTCTCAAGGCGCGCACCCTCTCCACCCTCTTTCCGGTCGCGGAGGGGCAGGAAGGGATGAAGGCCGCCTTGACCCGACTCTTCGAGACGGTCTCCTCGGCGGTGGACCAGGGGGCGAGCCTCATCATCCTGAGCGATCGCGGGGTCTCCGCGCGGATGGCGCCGATCCCGGCGTTGCTGGCGGTCTCCGGCGTCCATCACCATCTGATCCGCACCGGCAGCCGCGGGGCGGCGAGCATCGTCATCGAGACCGGCGAGGCCCGCGAGGTGACCCATTGCGCCCTGCTGGCCGGTTACGGCGCCGGGGCGATCAACCCCTATCTGGCCTTCGAATCCCTGGAGGATCTGGTGGCCCGGGGGATCCTGGAGGCGCCCAAGGGGATCGATTATCTCAAGGCCAACTACGTCAAGGCCATCGGCAAGGGGATGCTCAAGATCTTCTCGAAGATGGGCATCTCCACCCTGCGGAGTTACTGCGGCGCGCAGATCTTCGA
>JADGAY010000220.1 GCA_015231775.1 Magnetococcales bacterium
CGGATTCCGAGCGGTTTGTCCTGGAGCCCGGATTTGCCTGGCCGCCGTCGGTGAGGGCCTGGCTGGATGGGAACGGCGAGGCCTTGGGCGCCGCGTTGCTGGCGCGGGTCAACGAGGAGCAACTGCTGCGCCAGACCAAAGAGCTGTTCCAGGCGCGCCGGGAGAAGGTGCAATCCGCGTTGCGCACCCAGGACGAGGATATCCATCAGAAAGAACAGGATATCGCCCAGATTCAGGCCAGGCTGAAGAGTCTGGAGCAGTCGGTGGCCATCATCGACGAACAGTTGAGCATCAGCACCCAAATGATCAAGGCCAAGGCCACGAGTCGCTTTGAACATCTGGGTCTGCTCAAGGAGAAGACCAGCCTGACCAGCCGGATCTCCGAGGATGGCGCGCTCCTCAAAAGGGGTGATGCCGCCCTGAAAAAGGCTCAGGAGGAGCGACGCACCCTGTTGGGACGCTTCCGCGAGGAGGTGGGCATCGGCCTGGAGGAGAACCAACGCAAACTCAACGAGGCCGTCCTCCAGTTCGAAAAGCTGGCCGACAGTCTGGAGCGGACCACGATCCGCGCGCCGCTGGCCGGCACGATCAAGACGATCCATCACGTCACCATCGGCGGCGTGGTCGGACCGGGGGAGACGGTTCTGGATCTGGTGCCGGGAGATGAGCGACTGCTGGTCGAGGCCCGATTGTTGGCCGCCGACGTGGGGCATGTGCGCCTGGGACAGCCGGCCCATGTGCAGCTCTCCTCCCGTGATGCCAGCCGCTTCGGACGCTTGAACGGTACCGTGGTCCACATCGGACCCGATACCCTGGTGACCCAGGAGGGCTTCGCCTACTATCAGGTGCGTATCATGGTGGAGCGGGAGTACTTCGAGAACAACGACAACCGCTATGATCTGGTGCCCGGCGTGGTGGTGAGCGCCGGCATCATCACCGGCACCCGTTCCATTCTGGAGACGATCCTCTCTCCCTTCCTGGCCAACATGACCTTTGCCCTTTCGGAACGGTGAGCAAGAGAAGAGCGGTTATTTGGTCGCTGGCTTGGATTGGCCGCCCATCGCATCCCGCAGGCGTCCCATGCCGTTGAGGAGCTGATAGGCCGAGAGAATCCGTTTGAACTCCTCGGCCTGCCAATCCTTGCGCGCCACGTAGAGGGCATTTTCCGAGTTGAGCACATCCAGCCAGGTACGTTTGCCCATTTGGAACTGGTTGTGATACGCCTGGGTGACGCTGGCCGTGACCTCGACATGTTTTTTCAAGTGACGGACACGGGGTTCGGAGGATTGCAGTCCCGCCCAGGCCCGTTCGATCCGCTCCCGCGCCATGAGGCGGGTATTGTCCAGAATCTCGCGCCGTTGCCCGAGACGCTTGGACATCTCATCCCGTTCCGCCCGATCCCTGCCGCCCCGGTAGAGGTTGTAATTCATCGTCACCAGGGCGGAAACCGAGTTGTCATGCCCGACGACGCCGTTGACATTGGCATTGTTGGCCATGTTCAGCTTCAGATCGACCGACGGCAAAAAATTGGACTTGGTGAGATCCTTGGAGGCCTCGGCGCTGACCACATCCGCCTTGGCCATCAATACGGATGGGTGATCGACCAGTGCGGCCTCGATGGCGGCTTGCAGGGTCTCCGGCACCCCCTTGGGCATGGCCGGCATGGTCAAGCGGTCGGGCTTGCGGTTGACAACCCGCAGAAAGCGGGCCACCGTCGTATCGTATTGCCCCTGATTGGCGGCCATGTTGGCCATGGCCAACGCCAGGCGACTCTCGGTCTGTTCCACGTCGGCCACGCTGCCGCCGCCGGCTTCGGCCTTCTCCTCCACAACTTTTTTCACCCGTTGATGCAACAGCACATAATCCTTGTCCAACTCCAGCAGTTGTTGCAGACGCAGCACCTCCAGGTAGGCCTCCACCACGGTGATGCCGATGGTCTCTTCGACGTTGGACAGATTCTGCTCAGCCGATTCGATATTGGCCTCCGCCTGTCCCAGGTTATATCGGGTGCGCAACGCATCGAAAACCGGTTGGGTGATGGTCACGCCGGTCTCGCCCCGGCTCAAGGTGAGATTGTGATCCCCAGGATTGTTCACCGCGCGGGTGGTGGGGTTGTCGCTCGTCTCCCGGCCATAGGTGCCGGAAAGATCGATGCTCGGATAGTAGCCCGCCTTGGCCTTGGGCAGGGTGGCGAGCACCGCCTGAAGATTGTCGCGGGCGGACAGAACCTCGGGGTTGTTGTCCATGGCATGATGCACGGACTCGGACAGGGTGATGCCGCGCGCGGGTTGGACGGGCAGCAGGAACATCAAGCCCGCCAGAACGGAACAACGCAGCACGCGGGTTCCAGACCAGCCTGTTTTCGTATGCATGAATCACGGACTCCCTTACCAGACCCAAACGGGAGGGTCATCCCCCCAAGGCGGAAAAATGAACGGCAGGATCATGATGGATGAATGGATCATCGGTCTGGATCGATTCGCAAGCCGCGCCCCAAGCGCGCTCGTGTCCCGCATCCACCCCATGTTCAGACCATGATGCGGGCAATCGGCTCGCCACCCCGGACAACAGGGGCGAAACACCACTCTCCAGCCATGGATGCATGCCGGGTAGTGCCTCGGGGGTGTCCAACGCATGCAGCCGCATCATGGGGGCATCGCTTGCGACCAGATTGCCCAGTAACGTCTCCGGGTTCCAGGCACCGGGCCGGGCGTGCACCAGATCGTCGAGAACCGAATCCAGCGACATCGGCTCATGGGGTGATGGCAGGATCGCTCCATTCTCCAACGAATGGTTATCGACAGTCAAGGCTACCTCTGCCAGGAGCATCGGCCCACCTTCGGTGGTTTCGGCATACCCATGGGACAACACCTGTCCACCGGCATCGTTCACCCCCACCAACGCCTTCTCCAGGCTGATGGCGGTCAGATTCCAGGCGTCGAGCGCGGTCAACTCGCCGGCATCGGTTTGACCATCGCCGTTGGCGTCCCGCCAAACCGACAGCGACGCGAACCCGGCATCCAGGCCGTCCACCATGCCGTCGTGATTCCCATCCAGGGTGGCCAGGGCATCCATGCCGCTTGCATGCCGGGAGGCGGCATAAAACTCCGAGAACATTTCGGTGATGTCGTCGATTTGGCCATTGCCGTTGAGATCCCGCACCAGGAATCCATCCTCCCCGTCGATCCAGCCGACTCGGGTCAACGCGCCATCCGGCGACATGGCAAACCTCGAAGAACCCGCCTCGGACACGGTCAGGTGAATGCCATCGCCGTTGAGATCGAGCACCAACGGATCGACCACGATCTGCACCCCAGCGCTTTTGGTGGTACTGCCGTCGCTCAGGGTGTAGGCGAAATAGTCGCTTCCGAGCCAGTTGTTGGCGGGGGTATAGGTCAGTTGCGCCCCGCTCCCGGAAAGGGTGCCATGGGTGGGCGCGGTCAGAATGGTGCTGGTCAAGGCATCCCCGTCGGGATCGCTGCCCAGGGTGATCGACGTGGCGGTGTTTTTGTGGGTCGAGACGACTTGATACTGCTCCGAGTACAAGGAGCGCACCTCGGTGCTGTTGAGGGCGCGGCCATAAATGCGCACATCGTCCAGATAGCCGTTGAAATATTGAATGGCTTGTTCGTAATCGCGCCCGATGGCAAACGGGGTGGTGATTGCAAAACTGGCCGTGTTGCTGGTGGAGGTGGCCAGGGTGCCATCCACGTACAGGGACTGGAGATTCGAGGCGTTGTCGAATGTCCCCACGATCTGGTGCCAGGTGTTGGCGGATGAAATCGACGCGGACAGGGCGATGGTGTTGACCTTGAAGGTCATGGAGGAGGCACTGCCCTCGATGTAGAGTTCATCGTTGGAGGTATGGGCCTCCAGAATCTGGTTGGTACCGGTCGCTGAGAGCTTGAACCAGGCCGACAGGGTGACGCCCGCGAAACCGGTCGTGTTGGTGATGCTGGTGAAGGTGGGGGTCAGGGCATAGCCGGAGGCGGTGTAGAGGGCTTGGCCCGCATGACCGGTCGCGTAGCTCAAGGAGCCCTTGGCCGAGGCCGTCATGCCCTGTCCCGAGGCGTCGTTGAGGTTGCTCTCAAAGGCGTAACAGGCCAGCAGACCCT
>JADGAY010000032.1 GCA_015231775.1 Magnetococcales bacterium
GTTGTGCGATGCCATGGGCAACAACGGCAATGGCTGGTTTTTTCTGCTCGATCCCACCTCGCTGGTGGCCGGGGATCCCCCGGAGCTGATCGAGGCCCACACCTGTCGCGGCGTCGCCGATGGCATGAGCCGACCCTACCGACTCGATTTCGCCCACGGCCTGAGTCTGGTGGTCTCCGACACCGCCGGTCTGAGCGAGACCAGGGAGGTGTGCGAGGTCGAGAAACAAAAACTCATCGCCTGGTATCAGGAGATGGCCCGGCAGTTCAAAAAGGAGAAATCCACCGCCTGGCTGATCACCCACAAGCCGATCTGGGGGGTCACCGGCGGCTGTGACAAGGTTTCATTCAGCAATCCCACCCCCCAGGCGGCCCTGGAAGGGCTGGAACAGCACGCCCTGCCGGAGAACTTCAAACTGGTCGTGGTCGGGCACAAACATTTGTACGGACGCTTCGAGATCAACCCCAACGACGAGCGGCGGCGCATGCTGCAACTCGGGGTGGGACATGGCGGGGTGGTGCTCAATACCAAGAGCTATCGCGGCTGCGTGAAGTACGAGGGCACGGGGGAGGTAAAAAAATTCCGCGCCGATGTTGCCACCATGAGCCGCTTCGGATTCGTGCTCGCCCAGGTGGAGCCAACCCAAAAACGGGATGCCATCAAGGGGTGGAAGCTCACCAGTCTGGCCCTCGAGAACATCAAGGGGCCCAAGTGGGGAGATCTCAAGAGCGCCGAGGTGTGCGAATACCCGGTCAAGAGCGGCAAACCGGCCTGCGAGATCCGGGATAAGTCGCTCTTTCCCAAGGAGTGCGGTGGCTGCGAGTCGGTCCCCGCGCCAGACAAGATCGCCCGCAAGTGCGCCGCCGACGAGGATGATGAGTAGAGATCGCCGGTGAGGTCGTTGCGTGGCCGGAACCCGATGGGGTATCCCGGCCAGGTTGCTGGTGGGCATTAATCCTGATTGCTGATAAAGACCATGCCTGTTCAACCATCCGCGGTTCAAGCAGCCTCTGGCAAGAAAATCTGGTGCGCGCTTTCGGGGCACGGTTTTGGCCACTGGGGGCAGATGGCCCCGCTGCTGCGGGCGCTGCTCCGCCATCAGCCGGATCTCGCCATTCATGTCACCGGCAACCTGCCAGTCAACGTGATCGCCGACATGCTCGGCCAACCCTTGACCTTGGACCACCCGAAGGGAGGTGCGCGGTCGGCGGGTGACGCGGTTTCCCACCCGGCCTCCAGGTTCAGCCACGATCCGGTCAACCGCGACGTGGGATTGATCCAATCCGATCCCCTGGAGGTTGATCTTGCCGCCACCCGTGCGGCCCTGCGCGCGCTTCATGCCGACTGGCCGGGCCGGGTCGCCGAGGAGCGGCAACGAATGGCTGCGTGGCGACCGGATCTGATCCTGGGCAACATTCCCTATCTTTCCATCCAGGCCGGAGCGGAGCTGGCCATTCCGACCGTGGCGTTGACCTCCCTCACCTGGGATCGGGTGATGGCGGCCTATTTCCAGGCGGATGACCCGGAGATCAGCGCCTGGTGCGACACCATGCGCCAGGCTTATGGACGGGCCTCCCTGGCCCTGCGGGCCACCCCGGCCCTGCCAGACCATCCGTTTCCCGAGGCGGTGGAGATTCCACCGGTCACCACGTTGGGGATCAACCGCCGCGCGGAGCTGCGTTGGCAGTTGCAGATCGATCGCAGCGATACCCGCCCCCTGGTGCTGGTCACCCTGGGGGGGATTCCGGCGGCGCGGTTGCCGGTGGCCGCCTTGCGGGCCCATCGGGATTTCCACTGGCTGATCGATCGGCAGTTCGACCACGGCGACCATGCCTGCCATCTTCATCCGGTCAACGCGATCAAACGGTGGCCGTTCGCCGATCTCTCCGCCTCGGTGGATCTGATCGTCAGCAAGCCCGGTTACGGCATGGCGGTCACGGCGGCGGCCCACGGCCTGCCGTTCGCGTATGTGCGACGTGGAACCTTCCCGGACGAGGAGCCGATCCTCTCCTGGTGCGACCAGAACAACCGGATCGCGGAGATCAGCCGGGAGGCCTTCGAGGCGGGCCGCTTCCCGGAGCGGCTCCACGAACTGCTGGCCCGTCCCGCCCCACCCCGACCGGCCATCGATGGGGCCGAGGTCGGGGCGCGGATCCTGCTGGAGCGGTTTCTGGGGTGATGTCCTGGATCAGCGCAACTCCACCAACGCCCGTCGCGCCTGGTCGATCACGCCGGGCCAGTCGCCGGGGGCGGGTTGACGGAACAGTCGCATGGTCGGATACCAGGGGGAGTCCAGGCGCGTCTCCAGCCAGCGCCATTCGCAGGCGGTGTGCAGCAGGGTCCAGACCGGCACCCCCAATCCCCCGGCCAGATGCACCACCGCGGTATCCGTGGAGATCACCAGATCCAGATTGCGCATGAGGGCCGCGGTTTCGGTAAAATCGGTCAACTGGGCTTCCAGGGGGATGATGCCGTGCCGCGCCTGGATTTCAGGGGTCAACTGGGCCGCGGGCGGTCCCTTTTGCAGCGCGTAAAAGGTCACCCCCGGCATCTCGGTCAACGGCAGGAAGTGATCCAGGATGCAGGCTCGTTCGCGATTGACCGTGGCGTTCGGGTTGCCGGACCAGGAGAGGCCGACGCGCAACCCGTGTCGGGGTCCGAGTTTTTCCGCCCAGGCCGCGATCCGCGTTTCGGGGGGATGGAGGTAGGGGACGCGGGCGGGCAGGGTGTCGAGGGTGGTGTTCAGGAGCAGTGGCAGGCTCATGAGCGGGAGGTGCAGGTCATATTCAAACGGGGGGGGATCCTTGTCCTCGGTGTCCCGTGCCGTCACCAGGTCGGCCAGTTCCGAGGCGGTGAACAGCGAAAGAAGCTCCGGGCGGCACTCCAGCAGCACCGTGGCGCCCCGCTCCCGGAGCACCTGGGCGAAGCGGGCGAACATCAAGGCATCGCCAAATCCCTGTTCGGTATAGAGATAGAGCCGTTTTCCGGCAGGGTCGGAGCCGTCCCAGCGTGGCACCGGACAGATGCGCGCCGAGTGGTTGGCGAGCCGGAAGCGCCATTCGTACTCGGGCCATGCCTCCAAGAACCGTCCGGTCTTGAGCAGCGAGGCGGCGATGCCCATGTGGGAGGTGGCGTTGTCCGGATTGCAGCGCAGGGCCGCGCGGAACCGTTCGAGGGCCGCCTCGTGGGCGTTCATGGACTGGAGGATCACCCCCAGGTTGTGATGGGCATCCTTGTGATCGGGATTGAGCCGCAGGGCCTCCTCGTAGCAGGCGATGGCGGCGCGGCTATCGCCCTGGTCCAGCCGCACGTTGCCGAGATTGATGTGGAACTCGGCCTGATGGGGATGGAGGGCGATGGCGGTGCGAAAGGCCTGTTCGGCCTCCGGCAATTGACCGAGGGTGTGCAGGCAGGAGCCGTGATGGAAGTGATAGAGCGGTCGATCCCCTTGAAAGGCGATGGCTTTTGCCAGCAGTTGCCGTCCCAGTTCCGGGTGGTTCATGGCATTGGCGTTCACCCCGAGCAGATACCAGGCATCGGCATGGGTGGGATCGCTTTCGAGCACCTGACGCAGCAGCGCGGTGACCTGCACATGCTCCTGTTTGGCCAGGGCCTGGGTGGCGCGGGCGATCAGTTCGGGGATGGGGATGTCTGACATGTCGCGTGTTCCAGTTCGGCGAGGAGTTGTCGGACCGGTTCGTTCCAGGAGTCGGTGTTGGATTGTCGGAACAGGCGCATGGCGCGATACCATGGGGTGGTGTCGCGTTCGCATCCCCAGCGCCAGTCCGGCGCGCGGGGCAGCAGCGTCCGGACCGGTCGTCCCAGGGCTCCGGCCAGATGGGCGGTGGCGGTATCGATGGTGATGATCAGGTCAAGATGGTGCATCAGGGTGGCGGTGGCCGCGAAATCGGTGAGGAATGCGGCCAACGGGGTGATCGGAACCCCTTCCGGAACCGGTGGCGCGGGTCGATCCGGATCGGGTTTTTGCAGGCTGAAGAGTCGAATGCCCGGCACGCGGGCCAAGGGGGCCAGATCGGCCAGGGTACAGGAGCGGCGTCGCAAGGGATCGTTGGCGTGCAGGGGTTTGCCCTCCCAGACCAGCCCAACCTTCAACCCCTCTCCGGCCAACAGGGATCCCCAGGCCGGATCGGGCGTGCGGGGTGCGGTGAGATACCCTTCGGCGCCGGGGATGGTGTTGATGCGGGTGTCGAGCACGCCGGGCACGGAGAGCAGCGGGATCTGGTAGTCGAGGGGCTCCTGGAAGTCGGGATGGGCCTGGACCCGGGCCAGGCCGGGGGCGTTCTCGAAAAGCCGCACCAGCGGCGCGGGGACCAGGGCCAGCACCCGCGCTCCCTGATCGGCCAGGGGCTTGGCAAAGCGGATGAACTGGATCATGTCCCCGAATCCCTGCTCCCCCAGCAGCAGAATCGTTTTGTTCTCCAGGGGTTCCCCCTGCCAGCGCGGCACCGGGGGCGGTGGGGCGAACAGGCTCGGTCGGTCGAGTTTGAAGCGCCATTCGAAGGCCCGCCAGCCGGCGGGATAATCTTCCAGCATCAACAGGGCCATGGCGCGGTTGACATGGGCTTCGGCCTGTTCCGGCTGTCGGGCGAGGGCCTCATCAAAACTCATCAGGGCTTGTTGGATCTGGTTCTGGGATTTTTGACACAGCCCCAGGTTGATCCACCCTTCCACCAGATCCGGCTTGAGGCGTGTGGCACTGGTGAAACAGTCGATGGCCTCGTTGATGTTCCCCTGATCCATGTACAGATCCCCGAGGTGAAACCGGGCGATGGCGGTTTTGGGATCGAGGCGGATCGCCTCGTTGAGCCGTTCCATGGCCGGCGCGCGGGCCCCCCGTTTTTTGAGCAGGATTCCCAGATCCAGTTGAAACAGGCTGTTTTCCGGTTGGATGGCCACCGCGCGGCTTAACGGATCGAGTGCCCCGCGCAGGTCGCCGGACTCCCGTTTGACCACCCCGAGCAGGTGGAGAACGTGGGGGTGGACCGGGTGGGCGCGGGCGAGGGTGAGCCCTTTTTCCAGGGCCGAGGGCCAGGCTTTGGCGTCGATGAGGCGGGCCATGTCGGCCAAGCCGTCGCGGAGTGCGGTGGAGGAGGTGGAGTCGGACATGGAAAGCACCCGGTGAGGACATCAAAGAATACCAATCAATTCAATATCATATGTTCTACTGACGGGGTCCAGGGGCCATTGGCCCCTGGTGGGATCCAAGGGCAAAGCCCTTGGGACTTTTTTCTGTTGACTTTTCTTTTCGCGCGCCCTTCCAAGCAAGCATTTTTCGCGAAGCGAAAAATGCGCCAGCGCGCGTGCCTATGTGCCCTGTCCGGTTACCCGTCAGGGTAACCGGACAGGGCGAATCGCCTTACGACGGCGCGTATCTTCCGACCCCGGTTCAGGATCTCCCGTTCCGGATGGGCTTGAGGCGCGGGCTGCCCAGACCACTCCAGGTATCGATCAACTGTCCGAAGCTCGCCAGATGGCCGGTTTCGCGCCGTCGTTCCACGAGGGCGTCGAAGTAGGTTTCATCTTGGGTCGCACCGGGATATTTCTCCGTGTAGCTCTTCCCTTGCGCCCGGAACATGGCCTTGAGATAGGTCTTGTGAAATTGGGCGGTTGAGAGATGAAACGATTCTGGTTTCTCCATCTGTTCCGGATCCCGGATGCTGACATCGTAATGGTTCCAGAAGGGATGGAGATCGGGATTTTCGTCTGGCCGATGGGGCATCATGGTGCGATTGCCCAGAAACCAACTCTCCATGCAGCGGTTGGCGATGATGACGGAGAAGGGGCAGGGGCATGCCAAATCGGCGAGTTCCTGTTCGATGCGGGCGCGGCGGATGGCCACGGTCTCGTCGTCGGCATCCACGCAGACGAACAGGTGTGTGACAACGGGATGTTCCTTGAGATCGTTGATCGTATCTGGAAGCAGCTTGGGTGAGAAGGGAAAGCCTCCGCTGGCTCTGATCACAAAGTCGTTTCCCTGCAGGAATTTCAGGTCAGCTTGTTCCGTGAAATTTTCAAACGTGAATTTGATCCAAGCTGTGTAGACCTTTTTTTCGGTTCGGAGTCCCTCGACGAGAAAATAGAAGCTCATCCCATGCTCTCCTCGAACTCCGGCGCGTTGATCAGGTGCAAGAACCGGTCGTGATACGAGGAGAGACTCGCGAGCGCGGGGATATCCTTGGCATCCTGGAGCCATACCTCTCCACCCTTGCGGCGCACCAGGCGCCAGTATTCGTAGGGGATGTTGTTGATGACGTAGGGGTGGTGGCTGGTGATGATGAACTGCACCTCGTTGCTGCGTTCCAGCATGGCATCGATGATCTGCGGCAGACAGTTGACCCCCAGGCTGTTCTCGATCTCGTCGATCAGAATGACCGCGCCTTTGGGTGCCAGGGCGAGTTCCAATAGGATGCTGAGGACGCGAAGCATGCCAGAGGAGATATCTTCGTCAAATATATTTTTGTTATCTTCTGTTATTGATATTGTAAGCAGATTTGTTTCATTGGCAAAATCAAAAATATCAATTTTTATATCTGAAATTTTTTCAAATATTTCAAAAAATAAATATTTTATGTTCTGAAAAATTTCAGTATGATCTCGATAAAGAAGGTATGCTCTTGTTTCCAATGAAAGAGTTGTGTCTTGACGAAGGTTATCTATATCGATTTTCCCCTTAAGGTTGCTCATATCGATTGATTTTAATAGATTAATCGGCTCTGATATTATGAGGCTTTGTAAGGCGCTATTGATATAATTGATAACAGAATCTCCTTCGAGTAACGAAACAATGCTTTCAGAAGTTTTCAACTTTAAGTTAATTTCTGTTCCGTTAATATTAAAAACGTCCCTATTTGGGAGGCGGTCAATGTATTTTTTATCGCCAATCTGAATTGATTCTTTAATGATTGTGCTGCGTTGTGTTGTTGCATTCCAACCGTACAGATTTGAATTATCGGAGATTTGGAGAGACCAATCACAGTGACTTGCAGAGGAGAGATTTTTAGTTCCAGCACGACACACACTCTGCAACGCCTTCAACACGCTGGTCTTTCCCGCCCCGGACGGACCCACCAATAGATTAAACGGCCCAAAATTCGTGGGACGCAATTTCCAGCCCCGCGCGCGATCCTCGAACTCCAAAGACACGATGCTCATCCGATCCCTCCCGTTGTCATTCCTCTCGACACCCAGCCCGAACCATGCAATTCCAAGGCCGCCAGGGCAGGCTATGAGACTGGCCAGAAAATTGCAAGATTTCTTCATCGACAGCCAGCGAAAGGGCGGTTCAATCTCATTTTCATGATGGGTGAGAACCCACTCACCCCCCACCCGAGGCGATCCTTGACGGGATTTTCACGGTAAAACAGGCGAAAAAGAGCAAACCATGCAGGATACGACGCGCGATAGGTCACTGGGTCCGATTCTCATGAACCGGTTCGGAGAGCGCTATCTCCCCTCCATCAACCAGGAGGCCTTCTCCAGGGTCGGGTCGGAGAACTTATTCCAGCAACAGTACGGGGCGTTCTTCACCCGTGAAAACGCCCTCTATCTGATCGTCGGGGCCGATTCCGGGTTGCTGGTCCAGTGGCTGGCCAAGCGCAAGCGTCCCGAGGGGTCGCGCTTTGTTTTCATCGAGTTGCCCGAGACCAAACAGGTGCTGGAAGAGCAGGGACTCCTGCCGGAGAAACTCCCTGGGGAGATGATCCTCACCACGGCGGAGAACTGGCTCGCCGAGGCCGAGGCGTTCTCCTTGCGGGACTATTTCTATCTGGATTCGGTCTTGATGGCCAAATCCCTGGCAGTGATCGATGGCGCCCATGACGGCTATGCCGGGTTGCTTAATGAGGTGGAACGCACCTTCGGTCAATACCGCCTCCAGGTGGGGCAGGAGATCGGCAACCGGGTCTTCATGCTCAAGGGACTGGAAAATCTTGCCGAAAACCGCTTTCCCGCCGGGGATCTCCACCAGACCTTTCAGGGTCGGACCGCCATTCTGCTGGCGGGGGGGCCGTCGCTGCCGGAGAGCTTTCCGTGGATCCGCGCCCATCGCGACCATCTGACCGTGCTGGCCGTGGCGCGGGTGGCCGAGCAACTCAAGGGGGCGGGGATCGTGCCGGATCTCTTTTTCGCCATCGACCCCCACGATGTGATCTTCCATCAATCCAAGGGGATGCTCGCCTTCTGGCGTGAGTCGGTGCTCATCAACATGTACCACCTCAATCCCACCCTCCTGGGTCAGTGGCGCGGTCGCGGGGCCTTCATGGGCACGCTCTTTCCCTGGGAGTGTCCGTGCAATCCGGTCAATGTCACCTATCCCGGCATCACCGTGGGCCATCAGGCCCTGGGCATGGCCGTGGACATGGGTTTTGAGACCATCGTCATGGCCGGTTTCGATCTCTGTTTCAGCCGCGAGGGGTTCACCCACGCCACCGGCAGCGTGGAGCAGAGCATCGGCCCCTACATCGCCCGGGGCGATCTGATGGTGGAGACCAACGGCGGCTGGATGGCCGAAACCCGTCACGACTTCTTGAACGCCATTCCGAGTCTCGCCTCCCTGGCCCAGTATGCCGCCACGCGCCACTGCCGGGTGATCAACCCGTCGCCGGGTTCGGCGCGCATCGAGGGGATCGAACACCTCCCCTGGGAGAGCGTGATCCCCCAACCGACCAGCGACACGGCGCGGGACCATTTGCGGCAATTCCTGCCCGAGGAGACCTCGACCAGTCGCGTGGACCACTACCGGGCCATCGAACAGGAGTTGGCCTCGGTGCGCGGGGTGGTGGCGAAGGTCAAGGAGCTGGCGATCGAGGGGATCGCCTGCAACGACGGACTCTTCGGACGTCGCGGCAAGAAGCCCAATTTCAAGTACAAAAAGCGCATGGACGAAATCGAGGTCACCCTGGATGACTCCTACCGCGAGGCGAGCCGACTGGTGAAAAAGTGGGGACTCGGGGCGATGCTGCGCCTGAGCCGTCCAGACAAGGAGCGGGAATGGAGCGACGAGGAGGTGGAACGCACCGGTCGTCTCTACTACGAGATCTATCGGGACAACGCCGCATCCCTCATCAAGCAGCTCGACGTGGTGCGCCAACGCATGCGCATGCGCCTGGAGGAGGAGCGCAACCGTCCCGATTTCAAACAGATGATCAAGCAGTGGCGCGAGGATGGCCAGCCGGGTCGGGCCCTGGTCTTTCTGGATCGGCGCGGTTGGAGCGTCGAGGATCTGCCGGAGCCGGTCCGCGCCCCCTTCCGGCAGTTGATCGGGGAGTTCGAGGCGCTGCTGGACAAGACCGATCACGACTACAAGCGCTACATCCTCGGCATGCAGAGTTCCCCTCTGGAGGTGCGGGCCAAGGCCCAGGCGCTGTTCGGGGCGCGGGAGCGGGAGCGGTTGCAACAGTTCGCGGCGGGTCTGGAGCAGAGCACCCTGGCGGAGCGGGTCGATTACGGCCATCTGCTGCGCGGCTATCTGGCGGAACTCGATGGGGATCTGGACGGGGCGATGCGCGCCTTGCGTCAGGTGACCCATCCGGTATTGCTGCAGGATACCCTGCGCCAGATGTTCACCATCGCCTTGCGGCAGGGGGATATGTTGACCGCCGTGGCGGTATCGCAACGGCTCTCCGATCTCTCCTTCCTGCATGTGCCGCACCACGCCGAGCTGTTGCGCATCAACGGTCAGGCGGAATACGCGGCGGCGATCTACGAGGAGTATCTCAAGGTGGTGCGCAAGGATTTCGTCTCCATGGTGAAGCTGGCGCGGGTCTATCTGGAACTGGGCCGCAAGGCCGAGGCGAAGAGCACCTTGGAGCGCATTCTGGCCGAGGATCCGGACAATCAGGCGGTACGGACCCTGTTGGCCGATCTGGAGCGCCTGGGCGGGGAAGGTGGGGCATGAATCCGGAGATCATGCGTCGCATTTTGCGGCGCGAGCAGTCGTTGTTCCATGCGGATCTCGAAGCGCGACGCCAGGAGATCCGCGATGCCCTGAAAGGGGCGCGCATGCTGGTGATCGGCGCGGCGGGATCGATTGGCGCGGCCTTCGTGCGCGAGGCGGTGGGCTGGCCGGTGGATGCGTTGCGGCTGGTCGATCCGAGCGAGAACAATCTGGTGGAGCTGGTGCGGGATCTGCGCGCCTCGGATCTGAATCCCCCGGATGATTTCGCCACCAGTGCCATCGCCATGGGCACGACCGAGTTCAATCACTTTCTCGATGCCCAGGATCCGTTTGATTTCGTGCTCAACTTCGCGGCCTTGAAGCATGTGCGCGCCGAACGGGATCCTTTCACCCTGATGCGCATGCTGCATGTCAACGTGTTGGCCCTCGACGAGTTGTTGGGGGAGTTGGCACGCGGTCCGGCGGCGCGCTTCTTCTCGGTCTCCTCGGACAAGGCGGTCAACCCGGCCAATCTGATGGGGGCCAGCAAGGCGTTGATGGAACAGGTGATGTGGTCCTGGTCCGAGCAGTTGATGACCGTCACCTCCCGATTCGCCAACGTCGCCTTCTCGGATGGGAGTCTGCTGCACGGCTTTACCAAACGGTTGGAGAAACGCCAGCCCCTGGCCGCCCCGCTGGATGTGAAACGCTATTTCATCTCCCACGCGGAGGCGGGACAACTCTGTCTGCTGGCGAGCGTGACCGGCGGCACGCGGGAGATCTTCATTCCGCGCCTGGATGCCCGAGAGGATCTCTCCACCTTTGCCGAGATCGCGGTGATGTTCCTTCAGGAGCATGGCTACACGCCGCGCATCTTCTCGGATGAGGCCGAGGCGCGGCGTTTCGCGGCCAGCATGTCCCCAGGCTCCGGGGAGTGGCCATGCTGCTTCACGATGAGCGACACGAGCGGCGAGAAGGACGAAGAGGAGTTCGTGGGGGATGACGAGACGGTGGATGGAACGCGCTATCGCCGCGTTGGCGTGATCGCGGCCAACGAGCGGGATCCAGAGCGGTTGCGGCACTTTCTCGAGGCGGCAAGGCGTGTGCGCGGCGAGCCGTCGTGGGAGATGGGCGAGTTGGCCTGGATGTTCGAACAGGCGGTACCCGCGTTACGCCATCTTTCCACCGGGCGCGATCTGGACGGCAAGATGTGACGCCGAATGGCCCGCAACCGGTGTGCAAGTCGCACGGCGTGCGCGACAGCCTTGCCGGTGGCGGATCGGCACCGGGTGATTGTTGCCGTCCGTGAGCTTCCGACCGAGGGTTATGGTTAAGGTAACTTGTTGAATGTTTGATGATTCAAGATGAATCGGGTTTGTGTTGCGAGATGGTCCACGAATTGCAAAATGGTTTGATCATTTTGGGTGGCGGCGGACACGCGCGGGTGGTGCGCGAGACCCTGCGGGCGCTGGGATGGCTCGGGCGGGTGCGTGGGGTGGTGGCCTTGTCGATGAGCGAGGCGGAACAAGCGGCCTTGGAACTCCCCTGTCTGGGCGGGGACGCGGTTTTGGCGGCGTGGGTTGGCCAAGGGGTCGAGCTGATCAACGCGGTCGGTTCGGTGGGGGCCACCACCCGACGGCGGGAGCTGTATGAACGGTGCCGGGAGATGGGATTCGGGTTTTCGACCCTGATCCATCCCACGGCCTGGCTTGCCGGGGATGTGGAACTCGGGGCGGGGACGCAACTGATGGCCAGGGCGCTGGTGCAGAGCGGGGTGGTGGTGGGGGAGAACGTGCTGATCAACAGCGGGGCCATCGTCGAGCATGATTGCCAGTTGGGCGCGCATGCCCATGTGGCCAGCGGCGCGGTGTTGAGTGGCGCGGTGCGGGTGGGCGAAGGGGTGCATGTGGGCGCGGGGGCGGTGGTGCGTCAGGGGATCGTTATCGGCGCGGGGGCGGTGATCGGTGCCGGCGCGGTGGTGGTCAAGAACGTGCGGGAAGGGGCGGTGGTGATGGGGTGTCCAGCCGGGGAGAGGGTGCGATGAGTCGTGAACAGGAGCGGTGGAGATTGATTCTCGTCCGTCCGGATCAGTCGATCCTGGAGGCGGTGCAGGTGATCGACAAGGGGGCGTTGCGTCTGGCCCTGGTGACCGATGAGGCGGAGCATCTGTTGGGTGTCGTGACCGACGGGGATGTGCGGCGTGCCCTGCTCAAGCGCGTGGATATGAAGGAGCCGGTGATGACCATCATGAATATCTCCCCCACCTTTGCCAGACCCACCGATTCCCGCGAGCGGATTCTGGCGATGATGCATGCCCGAAGCATCGAGCACATGCCGATCGTCGATGACGAAGGGCGGGTGATGGGGCTGGATACCATGCACAACCTGTCGGTGCCGGCCCCCCGTGACAACTGGGTGGTGCTGATGGCCGGTGGCCTGGGTTCGCGCCTGGCCCCGCTGACCGACGTGATCCCGAAGCCACTCCTGAAAGTCGGTTCCAAGCCCATTCTGGAGGTGATTCTGGAGAGCTTCATCTCCCACGGTTTTCACCGCTTTTTCCTGTCGGTCAACTACCGCAAGGAGATGATCAAGGAGTATTTCGGCGACGGCTCGGCCTGGGGGGTGGAGATCGTCTATCTGGAGGAGAACGGTCGTCTGGGTACCGCGGGTTCGTTGTCCCTCTTTCCGGAGAGGCCCACCCAACCCTTTTTCGTCATGAACGGCGACCTGCTCACCCGCATCAACTTCAACCATGTGCTCAATTTCCATCTCGAACATCAATCGCGGGCCACCCTCTGCGTGCGCAAGGTGGAACAGACCGTCCCCTACGGGGTGGTGCGTCTGGACGCCCACCGGCTGGTGACCATCGAGGAGAAACCGGTGCAGGAGTATTTCGTCAATGCCGGGATCTATCTGTTGGACCCCGAGGTGTTGCCGCTGATTCCCCCGCATCAATATTTCGACATGCCGACCCTGTTCCAGACGATCATCAAGCAGGGGGAGACCACGGCGGCCTTCCCGTTTCTGGACTACTGGATGGACATCGGGCGCATGGGGGATTTCCGCCAGGCCTGCCGGGACTATCCGGAGGTGTTCGCGGCGTGATGGCGGACGGATGATCCGCCAGGCGGCGGATCGACGCGATCGTGCCGCCCTGGTGCTAAGCGGGTAGGAGGCGCGTGTGCCCTCTCTCGTGACGGCTGGTTGACACGCGACTGGGTCCGTTTGATGGGTCCACGGGTTGTGTATCCGCAATAGTTCCCTGTTTTCAATCATATGGCCTCGTTAATGATTTTTTAACGGGCCAGTCCCGACATTATACCCCGTTTTGATCCACAAATTTCTAAGCTTCCCTGCATCTGGATCCGGGTTGGCCCGCGCCAGCCCGATCCCCATCTTCAAACGCATGGAGACGATGCATGGAAAGTACGGTGGAAACCGATTCCGGGAGGCGCTTGCTTCCTTTGATGATCGGCGCGATTGGCGTGGTGTTCGGCGATATCGGCACCAGTCCGCTCTATGCGGTCAAGGAGGCGTTGGGCGGGGAGCATGCAGTCCTGCCGAGCCCGGAGAATGTGCTGGGGATCATATCCCTGATTTTCTGGACCCTGTTCATCGTGCTGACGGTGAAGTATCAATTCTTCATCATGCGCGCGGATCATCAGGGCGAGGGGGGTAATCTGGTCCTGGTGACCCTGGCCAGACAGTTCACGCAAAACAGTCCACGCATGCAGCGGTTCATCATGATCGTCGGCATGATCGGCGTGTCGCTCTTTTTTGGCGATGGGGTGATCACCCCCGCCATTTCGGTGCTCTCCGCGGTCGAGGGTCTGGAGGTGGTCACGCCGGCCTTTCAACCGTTCATTCTTCCCATCACCATCTCGGTGATCGTGCTGTTGTTCCTGGCGCAGTCCAAGGGAACCGGCAAGATCGGGTGGCTGTTTGGTCCGGTCTGTCTGCTTTGGTTTTTGGCCATCGGCGCGGTGGGTCTCAAGGAGATTGCCCGCCATCCAGAGATCCTGGCCGCCTTCAATCCCATGCATGCGGTGGGATTTTTGTTCGGCGCGAGCAATGGCAACACCTTCGTCGTGCTCGGATCGGTGTTTCTGGCCGTGACCGGGGCCGAGGCGCTCTATGCCGACATGGGCCATTTCGGCAGGCCAGCCATCAACCGTTCCTGGATCGGGATCGTCTTTCCGGCCCTGATGCTGAACTATCTGGGACAGGGGGCCCTGATCCTCGGGAATCCGGAAGCGGTCAAGAATCCCTTTTATTTGAGCGTGCCGGAATGGGGGGTGTTGCCGATGGTGGTTCTGGCGACCGCCGCGACCATCATCGCCTCCCAGGCGGTGATCACCGGGGCCTTTTCCGCGACCCGACAGGCGATTGGGCTTGGCTACCTCCCGCGTCTCAAAGTGGTCCATACCTCCTCGTCGGAGTTCGGACAGATCTATGTGCCCTTGACCAACTGGCTGTTGTTGATCGCGGTCGTCGGATTGGTGCTGGCTTTCAAAAGCTCTTCGAGTCTGGCGGCGGCCTACGGAATCGCGGTGACCGGCACCATGATCGCGGTCAGCACCCTGGCCTTCGGCATCGTCTTGAAGCGCCTCTTTGCCTGGAAACTCTGGCAGACCTTGCCGCTGTTCGTCCTTTTCTTGACCATCGACATGGGATTCTTTGGCGCCAATGCGATGAAATTGATGGATGGCGGTTGGGTGCCGCTTGCCATGGGGGCGGTGATATTCTTTTTGATGGCCACCTGGCGCAAGGGTCAGGATCTGGTCGGCAAGGCGATCCGCAAGGCTGAAATCCCCTTGGAGCCGTTCCTGCGCCCCTTGACCGATGCCGCGCTCAACCGGGTTCCCGGCACCGCGGTTTTCATGACCCAGAACGCGGATCTGGCGCCACCGGCGATGGTGGAGCTGCTCAAGCACACCCTGACCTTGCATGAACAGGTGATCTTCTTGACCATCCAGACCTGTGCGCGACCGTATATCGACGAGGCCGAGCGGGTCCAGGTCGGCACCTTGCCCGGAGGGTTTTACCGCCTGCGGATCCTGGCCGGCTTCATGGAGACCCTCGACGTGCCGGAGATCCTGAAGACGTGCCATTTCGACGATGGTCGGCGGGTGGTCCTGGAGGATACCTATTTCTTCCTGGGCAAGGCGATTTTTCTGCCCGGAGATCATCCCGGCATGGCCCGGTGGCGGCTGAAACTCTTTCTGGCGATCTATCGCAATGCGGAGAGCGCCACCCGGTTCTTCAATCTTCCGAGCGCGCGCGTCGTGGATTTGGGGACGCGTATCGGTTTATAATGGTGGCATGTTCGAGATGATGGAGCGTTTACCATGTCCAACTTGACCTGTTTGCGCGTCACGCTCTTGATCACGATCCTGTTGGCCGTCACCTGGCCAGCCTATCTGACCAGTCGTTTCGACGCGGATCGCGAACAACTGATCCAGGCGCTGCATGCCGGGAAAGGGGTGCGCGCGCGCATCGAATGTCCGGCTCCCAAGCCAGAGGCCAAGGCGTTCCGGCTTGGGATCAGCCCCGAGTATCCACCCTTTTCCCGGAGAAGCGCCCCCCCGTGACCCTGGATGCTCCATCTGGCGAAGCGCTCCTGGTCTGCGTGGGACCAGGACCGGATCGTGAACGGGTGGTGCGTCGTGCCGCCCGGCGCGCGGCACAAACCGGGGCGCCCTGGCATGCCATCGTCATCGAGACCCCGGCGATGTTCGCGCTCCCGGATGCGACCCGTGATCGCATCCGGGAGATTCTGGAGTTGGCCAGGCGGTTGGGGGCGCAGACCGCCACGCTTTCCGGCGACGATGCCGTCGCGGTGGCCATCGCCTATGCCCGGGAACACCAGCTCGGCATACTGCTGGTCGGTCGGGATCGGTATCGACGGCTCCCCTGGCAGCATGGGTTTGCCGAGAAGCTGGCACGACTGGCCCCGGATCTGGAGTTGCTGCAACTGGCCAGGGATGGCGAGGAGGTGGCGGTCCATCCCTTCTCCCGGATGCAGATTGCTTCGGGTGGGTCGGGTTGGCGGCGCTATCCGCTGACGATCCTGATCGTCGTCTGCGTGACCCTGTTGAGCGCGCCTTTGCATGCACGGCTGGATTTGGCCAATATCGTCATGCTGTTTCTGTTGGCCGTGGTCTTCGTGGCCGTGAAGTTCGGACGCGCGCCAGCGGTTCTGGCGGCCTTTCTTTCCGTGGCGGCGTTCGATTTCTTTTTTGTCCCACCCCGGTTCACCTTCCAGGTTCACGACGCCCAATACCTGGTGACCTTCGGGGTGATGTTGATCGTGGCCCTGGTGGTGGGTCAACTCACCGCGGGATTGCGGTTTCAGGCCACCACCGCCTTGCGGCGGGAGCGACGGATGCACGCCTTGTACGAGATGTCCCGGGATCTTGGGCGTGCCTTGAGCGTCAAGCAGATCGTGGAGATCGGTCGTCACTTCATTCAACAAACCTGCAACGCCTCGGCCACGATCTGCGTCCCGGACTCCCAGGGGGGGCTGACCCTGGCCGATGGCTCCTGTTCTCTCCCTGGCGTGGATCTTGGCGCCGCGCAATCGATCTTTGATCACGGCCAACCCGCCGGAACGGATAGGATCGCGGGCGTGTTGTATCTGCCCCTCAAGGCCCCCTCCCGTGCCTGCGGGGTTCTGGCACTGCGCGCGGATGGCGCGGATTGGGGGTTGTCGCGGGAGCAGCTCCCGCTGCTCGATACCAGCGCCACGTTGATCGCCCTGGCCCTGGAGCGGTTGCACTACGAGCATCTGGCGCGGGATTCCCAGATGCGCATGGAGTCCGAAAGGTTGCGCAATTCCCTGTTGTCGGCCATCTCGCATGATCTGCGCACCCCGCTCACGGTGATCGCCGGTCTCGCGGATGCCATGAGCCTGGCCAATCCACCCTTGTCCGAGAGTCAGATCGGCATGGCCCATGCGATCCGGGACGAGGTTGCCCACACCATCACCATGGTGAACAATCTTCTGGACATGGCGCGCATGCAAATGGGCAACATGGTGCCACGGCGCGAATGGCAGACCCTGGAGGAGATCATCGGACTGGCCATGGCCCATTGTGGGGTGTTGCTCGAACAGCATCGCGTCAGCATCGATCTTCCCGAGGATTTGCCGCTCCTGGAGGTCGATACCGGGCTGATGGAGCGTGTTTTTTCCAATTTATTGGAAAATGCCGCCAAGCATACCCCCCCCGGTACGCGGATCACGGTCACCGCCTGGCGGGAGGAGGGATGGATCGCGATCGTGATCGCGGATGACGGGCCGGGGATTCCCGCCGGAATGGAGCAGCGCCTGTTCGAGAAGTTCACCCGCGGCAGACATGAATCGACGATTGCCGGCTTTGGGTTGGGTCTGGCGATTGTCCGGGCCATTGTCGAGGTGCATGGAGGAACGGTCCGGGCGGAAAATCGGGCCGAGGGCGGGGCCTGCTTCCGCCTGCTTCTGCCCGCCGGCACGCCGCCGCTCTTTCCAGAAGAGCCGGAATCGGATTCGCGCCATTCAGAAGGGGGCTGAACCATGAGTGACCATACCCAACCAGCCATGCTGATCGTGATGATCGAGGATGAACCGCAGATTCGCCGCTTCATCCGTGCCTCGTTGGAATCCGAGGGGTTTCAGATCGTCGAGTCTGAAACCGGCAAACGTGGGTTGATCGAGGTCGGCACGCGCCGTCCGGATCTGATCATCCTGGATCTCGGTTTGCCGGACATCGACGGGATCGAGGTGATTCGGGATGTGCGTGGCTGGAGTCGCGTGCCGATTCTGATCCTTTCGGCGCGCGACACCGAGATCGACAAGGTGACGGCCCTGGATGCGGGGGCGGACGACTATCTGACCAAGCCCTTCGGCGTGCCGGAGTTGCTGGCCAGGGTCCGGGCGTTGCTGCGCCGGGCCGCGCGACCGCATGCGGAGGATGCCCCCCTGATTCGATTCGGGGAGGTGGAGGTGGATCTGGTGCGTCGGCTGGTGACCCGGCGCGGTGAGGAGGTCCATTTGACCGTGATCGAATACCGATTGCTGGCACTGCTGATCGCCAACGCGGGACGGGTTTTGACCCATCGGACCCTGTTGCGCGATGTATGGGGACCGAACCAGGTTGAGAACACCCACTATCTGCGCGTCTATATGTCCTATCTGCGGCGCAAACTGGAAGAGAATCCCAATGTTCCCAAATACATCACGACCGAATCCGGGGTGGGATACCGGCTGGTGGTGACGTGAGGGGAGGCTTGGTTCAGGGCATGTGATCCATCAACATCTCGCCGAGGCGCATGTTGAGGATTTTGGCCTGATCCTTGGAGAAGACGGACTTGAAGGTGTTGATGCAATCCTTCTTGAAGAACTCCATCAGGGCGGGGAACATCTTGTAGTTGAGATTGGCGGTGATCTGGGAGAATTTGAGCAGGCTTTCGTATTCGCGCGGGTCTGAACCTGGTCAAGCAGTTCTGATTCACCCCCTTCCTTAACCGTCCCGGTTCCGTGCCTGGTGTTCTGCCAGGACGGGGCCGGGACCGGCTCGGATTCACCCTGTTCGCACCGAGTGGCCTGCTCGATATGCCTCACTCGGAACGCAGATGTCCCTTAAGGATTTCGAAAATCTTGCGGGTATATGCTTGTTTGAATTCGGGAGCGATATGGTTGCGTCTGTCACCGATTTCGGCGGCAGGAATGGCGATTGCCTCGGGGGTCGCCAGGGTGAGGCCGTGACTCAAAACCGCCTGGTTGATCGTCTGCAGGGCTTCATGGGACGATCTGGCAAAATCTTCCGCGAACGGCGCATGCAGATAGATGCAGCGCAAGTGATGCTGCCGACACTTTTCTCCGATGGCGTGCAGGGAGGGATGGAATCTTTTGGAAGCTTGAAAAGGTTTGCGTATCTGAGCCGCACCGACTGAACGCTTGATCGTATCTTGGGGAACGTAGTCGTTGGGGAAATCCCGGATGGTGTGTTGGTCGGAAAACGGGAGGAACAAGGCAGCACTGAAGTTCTCAAAAGAGGTGGCTTCCCGGAACAGATTCAGCAGAATGATCAGCAGGGAGTAGGTTTCGATGTAATGGATCAGAAGCTCGGGATCGTTTTTCAGGGTGCGCAGGACACCCTGCCAAGCTTGGTCATTTCCGAGGGTGCGTCGGTTGATTTCATGGGTCAGGGGAGAGAGTGCGAAGATGACGGTGTTGATGGATGTGTTGGTCCGGGTGATATGATGGAGCAAATTATACATGCCTGGAATGTTGAAGTTGGATCCGGTCAGGGCCAGATTGACGGTCTGTTTGCCGGAGAGTTCGGTGAAAAGCCTGCTGTCCAGGGCGTTGCCAATGGAGCTGTCGCCTAGAAAGATTATCGAGCTTTTATCTGACAGATGATCTATTTTATGGAACTGATAGCGTACCAGTTCACACCAGTTACCCTTGTCGAGGCAGGACAGACCCGACCACATCGCGATGATCATGCATGGAGGAATGACGATCAGGGGTATGCGAATCAGGGTTATCAGATAGTCGCGCATCAAAATTGCAGATAAAGGAAAGGGCTTCCAGGAATCATAATCATTTTCATCACTCCGATGGTCAGTGTGAAGCCGATCAGTGTCGCGATGGCGGGTGTGGGGCGCCACTGCCACCAGAGTTGTCCGGTCGTTAACGGCAAGGAGGGGTGTGTCAGGAAGGCCTGGCTTTTGGCCAGAATCTGTTGGGAGTTCGGAAACCACCAGACCACGATCAGCAGAAGGAGCACCAGACCCAGTTGGGGATCGTTGAGGCCGGTCGTTGAGAAGCCGTGGATGCCCGTCATGGCCGAGAGGATATGCCCTGCGGACCCCAGATCCTTGGCATTGAAGATGACCCAGCCGATTACCACGCACAGGAAGGTCGCGATCCTGCCGAGTGGTTCGAATGTGTCGTTCGAGGTGTGGACGAACCGGACGCGCCAAGCGTGGTTAAGGATCAGCAGCAGGCCATGCAGGGCACCCCAGGCCATAAAGGTCCATCCCAGGCCGTGCCACAACCCTCCCAGGAGCATGACCATGCCGATGTTGACCCATTTCCATCGTTCCCCCCGACGATTGCCTCCCAGGGGGATGTAGAGATAATCTCGCAGGAATCGGGAGAGGGTCATGTGCCAACGATGCCAGAAGTCGATGATGCTGGTCGCCTGGTAGGGGGAGTTGAAATTCAGCGGCATCCGCACCCCGAACAGGAAGGACAAGCCGATGGCCATGTCGCTGTACCCGGAAAAGTCGAAATAGAGTTGCAAGGTGAAGGCCAGCGCTCCAGTCCAGGCAGGTAGAAGAGCCAGTTGCTCGGATGGGGTCGTGAAGGCCGCGTTGACCCCGGGTGCCAGGCTGTCGGCCAGGATGAGTTTTTTGGCCAGGCCGATGGCGATCCAGGTCAGGCCCACGGCCAGTCTTTCGTGGGTCAGGGACTTGGAGAGTTCGGATTCGAATTGCGGCATCATCTCCCGATGATGAATGATGGGGCCGGCGATGAGATGTGGGAACCAGGTCACAAACAGAACGTATTTGAAGGGGTTGCGTTCTGCGGTCGCGCCCCTGGCGACATCGACCAGATAGGCGATCTGGGTGAAGGTATAGAAGGAGATACCCAGGGGGAAGAAGTGGCCATCGATCTGGGTGGCGCCGAACAGCATCATGATCTTATTGGTCAGCCACTGGCTTTTGAACAGAGTCAGCAACATCACGTTGGCGGTCAGGGCCAAGCCGAGCAGAATATTCCGGTTATTTGGGAGATTGGCGTTTTGGATGAGTCGGGCACCGAAGAAATTGATCGTCAGGGAGAGTAGCAGTATGGGAAGGAAGCGGATCCCCCAGAGGGAATAGAACAGGACGGAAGCCGCACACAAGAACAGGAGACCGGATTGATTGCGCCCGTGAACCGTGCTGACCAGAACATTAAAGCCAATCAGGACGAGCGGCACGAACAGGAGCAGGAATGCGGGTTCCACGAAGGACATGTTGATTCCGGGATCTGAGTTGGATTGACGGTATCACCGGGCAGGAGTCCGATCCGTCTTTAGGGCATGTGATCCATCAACATCTCGCCGAGGCGCATGTTGAGGATTTTGGCCTGATCCTTGGAGAAGACGGACTTGAAGGTGTTGATGCAATCCTTCTTGAAGAACTCCATCAGGGCGGGGAACATCTTGTAGTTGAGATTGGCGGTGATCTGGGAGAATTTGAGCAGGCTTTCGTATTCGCGCAGGGAGATTTCGTAATCGGTCAAATCGTTGATCTTGCAATCGATATACTCGTAAAACTTCTCCACGAACACAAACTGCTCGAAGGATTGGGGATCCTTGAGGATATCGTGCTTGACGTAGTTGCCGTTGACATCCTTGGAGTCGCGGGAGACGATGAATTTGCCGTACTCGAGCATGACGCTCTTGGTGCAGCCCTGTTCCACGTCCACGTCGATGACCGCCTGATCGGATTTGATCCGGTTGCAGAAGCTCTCCTTGCCGTACAGCTCCTTGACCAGCGACACCGTGTTTTCGAACACATCCTTTTCCTGCAATTTCTTGCCGGCGACATCCATGCTTGGCTCTCCCTTGTCCGTCATTCTCGACTTGTCATCCAGTCCGCATAAATCCATCCGACCATTGTAGCAGCAACGCCACGGGAGTAAATTGAAAACTTGCATGATGGGAGGAGAACCCCCTCACCCTCCGACCGTGGCGTTTCCTTCGGGCGTTCCAGCAGAGGGAATGGCTTCCAGGGTGCGCGTCATGGATTCGATGGTCTCCTCGACCTTCTGGACCAATGCCTTGCGATCGGCGCGGCTCAACCCCTCGGTGGGGATGGGCGGGCCGATGGTGACCCGGATGGTGCCGGGTCGCTTGAGGAAGGTGCGGCGCGGCCAGAACAGTCCGGCGTTGTGGGCCACGGGGACGATGGGGGCCCCGGCGGCCAAGGCCAGGGAGACCCCCCCCGGATGGTACTTGCCGGTCGTGCCGGGAGCGGAGCGGGTGCCCTCGGGAAAGATCAGCACCGCGACGTGTTGCGCGAGTTGGTCGGTGCCCTGTTCGTGCAGGCGGTGCAGGGCGGCCACGCCGCGACCGCGATCGATGGCGATCTGGTGGGTGGCCTTGAGCGCCCAGCCGAAGACCGGGATCCAGGTGAGGCTCTGTTTGAGCACCTGGACGCAGGGGTAAAACAGCGAGACGAAGGCCACGGTCTCCCAGGCGGATTGATGCTTGGCGAGAATCACGTAAGGGGGTGGCGGGAGATTCTCCATCCCCTCGATGCGCTCGTGCAGGTCACAGGTAACCGCGAGCAGACGGCGCGAATAGGCGGACCAGAGGCTGGCGAGCCGGCGACGCTGGGCAACGTTGGTGACCGGCCAGGCCAAGGTGATCCCCAGGCCGAACAGGGTGATCCCCACCACGAACAGGCTGAAAAAGGTTGCTGAACGCAACCATCCCTTGACCCAGGCACCATCTGACATACAATACTCCTTTGCATGAAGGACCGTTCGCAAGAGATTCTTCATCCCGCGCGCCAAGGATCGTGATTCCTTTCTTCGATTCTTCGGTCCAGTCTAGCACGTTCACGAGGCAGCATGAAACCCACGACGACATCAGCCTTGGTTCCGGTGGCCGATCAGGGCGACCTGGCCCGATATCTGGGCGAGATCAATCAATTCCCCCTGTTGACCCAGGAAGAGGAGTTCGCCCTGGCGGTGCGCTTCCACGACCACGCCGATCTGGAGGCCGCCCACCTGCTGGTCTCCTCGTATCTGCGCTATGTGGTCAAGATCGCCCGCGAATATGTCGATTACGGCTTCCGGCTCATGGATCTGGTGCAGGAAGGGTCGTTGGGTCTGATGCAGGCGGTGAAGAAATTCAACCCCTACAAGGGGTTCCGTCTGGCCACCTACGCCATGTGGTGGATTCGCGCCTCGATCCAGGAGTTCATCCTCCGTTCCTGGAGCCTGGTCAAGATCGGCACCACGGCCATGCAGCGCAAACTCTTTTTCAGTCTCCGGCGGAACAAACGGTCCATCGATCGGCTCGATCACGAGGAGGCCCGGCTGTTGGGCGAGAAACTCGGCGCCCGCACCCGCGAAATCCTGGAGATGGATGGCCGCCTGGCCAACCGGGACGACTCCCTCAACCGCCAGACCCTGGAGGATGGCGAGGAGCTGCAAAACCTGATTCCCGACGCCCGGGCCAATCAGGAGGTGCTGCTGCTGGCCGCCGAAAGCGCCAATCTCAACCGTCGCGCCGCGGTCACGGCACTGCGCGCGCTCAACGATCGGGAACGGGCCATCATCACCTGGCGCATCCTCGATGACACCCCGCTTACCCTCGAGGAGATCGGACGCAAGCTCGGGGTCTCCCGCGAGCGGGTGCGTCAGTTGGAGCAACGGGCCCTGGTCAAGATGCGCCAGGCCATCCTGCCGATTCCGGTTGAAGCGACGGCTTGAACCACCCGGTTCGCTGACCCATCGACACGAACCCCCCCGTCCTGAATCAACCGCATGAACCTTCGACAGATCGAGTATGCCCTGGCCGTGGCGCGGGCGCGCAACTTCAACCGCGCGGCGGATCTCTGTCACGTCAGTCAACCCTCCTTGAGCGTGGCGGTCAAGTCCCTGGAGGAGGAGCTTGGCGTCCCGCTGTTTGAACGCTCCCGCAACGCAATCAAGGTCACCCAGCACGGTCAACGGGTGCTGGAGGCGATGCGCGTCGCCCTGGAGTCGGTGGAGCGGATCCGGCGCGTGGCCCAGGAGTGCGCCGATCCCCTGGCCGGCTCCCTGCGCATCGGCGCCATCCTCACCGTCGGCCCCTATCTCTTCCCCGGACTCGCGGCAGCCTTCCACGCCGTGGCCCCACGCATGAAACTGCTCATCGAGGAGAACTTCACCGCCATCCTCACCGAACGGCTCAAACGCGGCGATCTGGATGCCATCTTCATCTCGTTTCCGTTCCAGGAGCATGGGGTGGAGCTGCTCCCGCTCTACGACGAGAACTTCGTCGCCGCCGTGCCCGCCGGACACCCCTGGGAAGATCGGGTTGACCTGCATGGGGATGATCTGGCCCTGACGCAACTGATCCTGCTCGGCAAGGGGCACTGCTTTCGCGATCAGGTGCTGGACATCTGCCCGGAGTGCATGCGCCTGGATCTCCACTCCGGCAGTGCCCGCAACATCATCGAGGGTACCTCGCTGGAGACGGTGCGCCACATGGTGGCCACCGGCGCCGGGGTGTCGGTGCTGCCCCTCTCCTCGTTGAACAGCCTGTTGTGCAACGCCAACGCCTGCCCGGTCCGCGAGGACGCCCTGGTCCGCTACGTCCCCTTCGCCCCGCCCGCGCCGAGTCGGCGGGTGGCCCTGGCCTGGCGGAGCAGCTTTCCCAACCGCGAAGCCATCGAGGCCCTGGCCCTGGCCTCCCGCCGCTCCATTCCGCCTGGAACAATCCCATCGACTTAGACGATAGATGTGAACTATCGATATTATCTTTAAATGGTATTGGACGGATCGATCGTTTATAGCTACGCTGCTCCAGGACCAGCCACCAAACCTCTGTCTGGGAGCCCGAAGCCGATCCAAACCGCCTCCGCGACCCTCCGTGCCCTTGTCACCGCGCGCCGCGCCGTTGCTCAATCCCGTGTTCTTCCCATCGCCGCCCTGCTGAGTCTGACGCAGGTCGGACAGGGGATTGCCGGAGCGGATCTGCTCGAGCAGGGGTGCGCGACAAACGGCTGGTCAGAGATGGGATGACATTTCCGCAACCCGTCCATGCCGGCACGCCGCGCGGGCGGAATTTTAACCGAAACCAAGGAGTGATAGCCGCATGATGGAGACCAAGCAGAACCTCAAGACCGCTTTTGCCGGCGAGAGCCAGGCCAACCGCAAGTATCTTGCCTTTGCCCAGCAGGCGGAGAAGGAGGGGTATCCGGTGATCGCCGGACTGTTCCGGGCCGTGGCCGAGGCGGAGACTATCCATGCCCAAACCCATTTGCGCAATCTGGGCGGGATCGCCGACACCCTGACCAACCTCCAGGCGGCGGTGGCCGGAGAGGTGTACGAGGTCACCGAGATGTACCCCGGCATGGTGGCCGCCGCCGAAGCCGAGGGTGAGACCCGCGCCGCCCAGGGGATGCAACAGGCCATGGAGGTGGAGAAGATCCACGGCGCGCTGTTCGAACAGGCGATCGCCGCGTTGAGCAGCGGCAAGGATCTGGCCGGCGACAGCTTCCACATCTGCCCGGTCTGCGGCCACACCGAAATCGGCCCACCCCCAGAACGCTGCCCAGTCTGCAACGCCAAGGGGTCGTCCTACATTCTGGTGCGGTGATTTTTCGCGACCGTTCCAGATCCCGTGAATCCGGGGGCATCATGCTGATGCCAGCCAAGGAAAATCAGTAGGTGTGTCACTGGATTTATAATTTGCATAAAGCAAATCGGTATGGTGTCCTCGAATTTCCCGGTATGGTGTCCCCGAATTTCCCGAAGTGGAATCAGTATGGTGTCCCCGGATCCTCGATCCTCGGATTTGGATTTATGGTAAGTTTATTTTCTTACTTTTTTCGATCACACTAAGCGCAAGCTTGCGAGAAGATGCAGGTAGAATTCTCTGATCTACTTTGTTTTTTAGATAATTTGGAAAATGCTGAGTGAGATATGTTTCTCTCATCCAACTACGAAACGTTGCAAGCGCACTATCAGGACAACAATAAGGTGTTTGAGGGTTTGACTTCGCCTGAGGAAAATAATCAGGATAATTATGTTTGTATGTGATTCTTTTGCCATGCTGTAGCTCTAAATTTTCCTTATTCCATTTTTTCCCCCACATCAAACCTACACTTATATCCGGGACAAAATCATCACCAATCTTGGCGCCAGAACGAATAAGTGTGACAATTATATCAGCTAGCTCTTTAAATACACTAAAATACCCGGGGGGAACGTTGTCGTAAACTAAAGTAACACGATCATGAAATTGTTTCCAGACTTCTGGTATAAAGTTTCTTGGATCGTATCCGACCTGAGTATAAATAAAATCCCTAAGAGTTTTTCTCGATAATATACGATAATTTGAAAGTGCTGTCGCCTTTTTTGCTTCAAATGCATAATATTCAAGAATTGCCATGCATACCACTTCTGGAAAAGCATGATGGGTAGAGCCTTCATGTAGAATTGGAATAAATAAATTTTTATTATCATAACCCTGATCTGTTAGTATTTCGCGAATCATATTCTCGCGAGGACGCAATTTATCTTGCTTCGAGATCTTTGAAATATCCAAAATCATTGTATGGTCGGCTCCGCAAAGCCGGGCTAGTCCTCTTGCAGTCAAATAGGCGGTACCGTCTGAAAGAACTCCCATTCCGATACCGTTTATTTCAACCTCTTTTTCTACCCGAAGATCTGAGATTGTTGCATTAGGAGAAACGATCAAATTGGTTTTCATTATATTGTTTCCTATGTTTGTAATATCGATATCGTGGTGTGAGTCCCCCCGAAAATCAGGGTAACCCATACCAAGAAATCAGGAAATCCGGGGATACCATACCGATTTGCTTTGGCAAATCTAGTCAGAGAGGACCTCATCTAGCGACCGCGCATCCATACATCTTACGCCCAACGCCTTCAGCATTATGGCATCCGCATGGGATTCACACGCGTGCTCAGAATGGAAAGGAATGAAGTGTGTTGAGGATTGATGATAAATTTCTGATAATCTAAATTCCATGAAAACGCCAGAAGAAAAAAAATCCTATAAGAATTTTTATACAAAATGCCACAATATTGATTAGTGAATCTATAAACTCTGTGGGTGTCAGGCTTCTTGCAAAATCTGGAGGGATTTTTTGGCGTGGGAATCTGGGAAGTTCCTGGTTCTGTCGTAAATCATGGAGAATCACTTGTAACGATAATTCCTGTTTGGCTTTTTAATTCTCGAGGGGTGCCGCAACAACCCGCAGCGCCAGAGCCTCGACCCGCGAGATGGCCTCATGCTCGGTCCGACCATAAGCCATCACCCCTGGCGTTCCATCACCTCGGCAAGCCAGCGACCATCTGTTTCCTGCTCATAGTCTATGGGGTAATGCATGACCAATGGCCTACTGAAATCCGCAGCGATCTAGTCGGAGAAGACATCCTCCAACGACCGCGCATCCACAAATCGCAAGCTCCACGCCTCCAGCAACTGGGAATCCGCCTGGGCGATCCGTGCTTGGATCCAATCGGGGAGTGAACCGCGGAAATCCAGGGACACCATACCGATGTACTCTGGGCAATCTAGCCCGAGAAGACCTCCTCCAACGACCGCGCATCCACAAATCGTAGGCTCCACGCCTCAAGCAACTGGGAATCCGCCTGGGCGATCCGTGCTTGGATCCAATCGGGGAGTGAACCGAAGCGGCGTTGAAGTTGGCGGCTCAGAAGGATGGCCTCGCCTTCCTGGCGACCTTCCTGGCGACCCTCCTGGCGACCTCTCTTTTCACCAATATGGATTCCCTCCTGGCGACCTCTCGTCTCACCAAGCTGGATACCCTCCTGGCGACCCTGCATCACCAAGTGTTCGAGCTTCGGGAATGCGACCAGTTCATGCTCGGGCATGACGTCCAGCAGGAAATCAAACCACTCCCTGCCGAGCAGCGCCGCCTGCTCCGGTGTGATCCCTTCCATCTCCGGGCTGTTCAGGGAACCTTGCATGAGCAACACCCAAAAGCCGACAACGTATTGACCAAACAACACCAGAGGTGATGCGTAAATAGGCTGTTTTTTTCCAGTCTGTATGATGCTTTTCAAGTATTCTCGAATTTACGCATTTCGGCAAGAGAAATGTACGAAAGGGGGCTTCCATGGGGAATCAGGAAGCTGAAGATGATAACCAGATATCCGGCGCGCGCGGTCGAGACCGACCGCGCGAGGCTCGGGAAGGGTCAATACAACCCGCCGTCCATATCGCCCTGGCCTTGGCGGCCAGTGGCCGGGGCCTGGGAACGACCGGTCGCGGGGGGTGGGGTGGTCGGGGCCGGCCTGGTGGCCTGAGACGGGGGTTGGGACGGTTTGGTGGCCGACTGAGCCGGGGTCTGGGCCGGTCTGGTGGTCGCGGGAGGCGGGGTCTGGGCCGGTTTGGCCGGGGCGTTGTTCCAGGATGAGGATGGAACCGCGGGGGCCGGTGGCGCGGCGGGGGAATCATCCAGGGGGAGGATGGTCCAGGACGAGGACGGAGCGCTATCCGCCGGAGGGGTGGCCGGGGTCTGGGCCGGTTTGCTGGTGCCGGTGGCCGGCGCGGGCCTGCCGGTGGCCGGAGCGGCGGGCGCGGGCTTGCCACCCGCTGGAGCGTTGCCCCAGGAGGAGGGGCCACCCGCGGGCGCGGGCGCCGGTTTGGTCGCAGCCGGGGCGTTGCCCCAGGAAGAGGCGGGGGGGGTGGCTGGTTGCGCCCCTTCCGAGGTCGGATCCGAGGTGAGCACCTCCTCTTCGGTGCCATCCGGCGCGTGCCAGCCCGATCCGCCACTCTCCTGGGTCGGGGCGGTGGTCAACGGCATCTGACCGGTCTTGAAGGACTCGAAAACCCGTTGCGTGGTCTGGGCCGAGGGGAGTTCCCCGGTTTCGCCGTCGATCTCTTCCAGCGTGATGCCGGGCGCCTGTTGCTGCTGCAGCAGTTCGCAGATGAG
>JADGAY010000221.1 GCA_015231775.1 Magnetococcales bacterium
CCCGCGCCGCCCCAGCCGCCCATTGATCTTGATGCATTAAAGCCAGAGAAAAAAGTCGCCCAGACCATGAAGCAGGGGAGCAAGCAGCGGCGTTATCTGGCCCAATCCGTGGTGTTGGAGGAGTCGGGTCTGTCGCATCTGGTGCGGCTCTCCCTGGTGTTCATGGCCGCGCTGTTGGTGATCTTCATTATTTGGGCCACCTTCTCCAGCATGGAGGAGATGGCGGGGACGGTGGGTGAGGTGATGCCCGCCGGACCGGTGCAGCGCATCCAGCATCTGGAAGGGGGGATCGTCAAGGCGATCCAGGTCAAGGAGGGGGAGTTGGTCGAGGTTGGCAAGGTGCTCTTTCAGATGGCCCCGGAGTCGGCCCTGGCCGAACTCAATCAGATGCGCGCCCGGCACGCGGCCCTGGAGTCGCAGATCGCCCGCAACCGGGCCTTTCTGGAGGAGAAGGAGCCGGATTTCGCATCCATGCCCAATGAGTACAACCATCTGAAACGGGAGCAGATGCAACTGCTTACCGCCCAGCGGTCGTTTCTGGAGAGTCGGCGCGAGGTGTTGCGACTCAAGATGGAGCAGCGGCGTACCCGGTTGAGCAGTCTCTCCACTCAGAAGGAGACCCTCGAAAACCAGATGCGCTATTACGACGAGGAGGTGGCCATGCGCCGCGCCGGGCTGGCCAAGGGGGTGATGTCCCGTCTGGCGGCCCTCGGCAGCGAGCGGGATCGCAGTCGTGCCGTCGGCGATCTGGAGCGCACCCGCGCGGATCTGATCACTGCCAAAAAGGAGCTGGACGAATCGCTCAAGCAGCTCACCTCCCTTGACGACGAGGTGCGGCAGGAGGCCTTGAGGGAGTTGGGATCCCTCTCTTCCGAGTTGCGGCAGTTGAAGGAGGGGATGCTCCGTCAGGAGAATCGCGTGGAACGGTTGGAGGTCAAGGCGCCGGTCAAGGGGGTGATCAAGAATTTGCAGATGGAGACCCTGCGCGGTGTCGTGCCACCGGGCGGCATGTTGACCGAAATCGTGCCGGTCGAGACCACCCGGAAGGTCGAAACCCGCATCACCACCCGTGATATCGGTCATGTGCATCCCGGACAGCGGGTGACTGTCAAGGTGACCACCTACGATTATTCCCGCTATGGCGGCATCGATGGGGTGCTGGAGTCGATCTCCGCCTCCACCTTCAAGGATCCGGCGGATCCGGCCCCCTATTACAAGGGGATCATCCGTCTGGATCACGCCTATGTGGGCACCGATCCCAAACAGAACGAGGTTCTCCCCGGCATGGCGGTCCAGGCGGATATCCACACCGGTTCCAAGACCCTGATGGAGTATATGCTCAAGCCGATCTACGCATCGGTCAACAAGGCGTTCCGTGAGCGCTGAGACTGGCTTTTTGAGCCATCCTGTGTCAAATTGGATGGATCTTGGATGGCGGGATCGATCATTCGTGAGGGAGATGGGGAAGACCGATGGAAAATGAGACCGGTGAGGGGGATGTCCAGTTGGACGAGCCTCGGCAGTTGGCCGCCGATCCCACATCCAATGTGTTGGATCGACTGGCGATTCTCGAAGAGGAGGTGAGGTTGCTCAAGGCGGCCTTGTATACACTGCCCGGCGCCCTGGAGAAGGAGAAAATGGAGGTGCGTCGCGGCCTGGAGGAGTTCAAGGGTGCGCAAAAGCGTCTGGCGGATCTGACGGCCACCACCGTCCAATCCAACCAGAAGGTGGAGCAGCTCGGCAAGCAGGTGGAGGGGGTCAAGAAGGAGACCAGCTCCTGGCTGGTGGTGAGCATTGTCTGTTTTGCGATCTTTTTTATCGTTTCACTTTTTATCAGGGCAGGTTGAGATGTCTGGAATGAGCGGTTTGGGTGAATCCGGCACGGATCACCAGTTGGAGGAGGAGATCGGCGTGGAGGTGCAGAACATGCTGCGCGCCGAAATGAGTGGGAACGTACCCGCCGTGGAGCGGGAGTTGACCGAGGACGAGCAGCAGCTCTTTTCCGAGGCCTTCTTGAGTTCAACCCTGGAGGAGATGATCCCCACGGTGGCGCAGGAGCGGCGTCTGATGGCGGTGCCGAAGGTGGCCAAGAGTGGCAAGCGTGCCAAGGTGGCCCCCAAGCGCTCCAAGCGCGGCGGCAAGGGATCGGAGAAGAAGGGGGGCAAGCCCTCTGGAAAGAAGGGTAAACCCAAGTCAAGCCCCAAGCGCGGGGGCCGGGGCAAGAAGCGATGAAACGGGTTGGCGCGCATGTGAGCATCGCCGGCGGGGTGGGCAACGCCCCGCTCAATGCCCGTGGGATCGGCGCGCGCGCCTTCGCGATGTTCACCAAGAATCAGCGCCAGTGGAAGTCCAAGCCCTTGACCACCCCGGAGATCGATGCCTTCCACACGGGGATGGAGGCGGGGGGCTTTCGCGCCGACGACGTGCTGCCCCATGACGGTTACCTGATCAATCTCGGCCATCCGGAGGAGGCGCCCCGCCAACAGTCGCTGGAGGCCTTCATCGACGAACTGGATCGGTGCCGTCTGTTGGGTCTGAACCGGTTGAACTTCCATCCCGGCAGTCATCTGCGCCAGATCGCGCCCGAGGCCTGTCTGGATCGCATCGCCGAGTCGGTCAACCGCGCCCTCGAGGCGGTCCAGGGGGTGACGGCGGTGATCGAGAACACCGCCGGGCAGGGGTCGAATCTGGGATTTGCTTTCGAGCAACTCGCCTATCTGATCGAGCGGGTGGAGGACAAGTCACGCATCGGGGTCTGTCTGGATACCTGCCATGCCTTCGTGGCCGGGTATGATCTGCGTGATGCGGAGGGCTATGCCGATGTCATGGCCCGTTTCGGGTCGATCGTCGGTTTTTCCTATCTCAAGGGAATGCATCTGAACGACTCCAAGCCGGATCTCGGTGAGCGGGTGGACCGTCATCAGAGCCTCGGCAAGGGCAAGCTCGGCCTGGAGCCGTTCCGCTTCATCATGAACGATCCCCGCCTCGAGGAGATCCCGCTGGTCCTGGAGACCATCGACGAAACCCTCTGGCCCGAGGAGATCCGTCTGCTCTATTCCATGGTTGATGCGTAATCACACCGATCGAGCCTAGGTTCACTCGAACGACAGAACCAGGGGTTTGCCATTCGCGGCGGCGGCTTTCTCCAGTTGCTTGAGGGAAGGCCAATGATGTGGATCTTCCAACCGTTTCACGGCGCTCCAGGAGGTTTCCATCGTGCGGGCCAGATCAGCGAGGGTTTGATTCTCCCGGGTCTGTCGCAGCAGTATGGCGGCCTGGGTCTTGGCATCCGGAGCGATATAATGGGCGCTCCCCATCCCCACGGTGGGCGTCGGGATCGGGTGTCCATGATCCACGCGCCATCCCAGCATGGCGGTCAACACCTCCGATGCGTTGCGCAACGCCTCTTCCTGGGTTGCCCCTTCGGTGAACGTGTCTTCCAGATCCGGGAACGAGACAAAAAAACCGTTGGGTTCCTGGGGCTCCAGGATGGCGGGATAGCGGATATCCGTCATTTCAGCTTGACTCCCGTTTGACGTTGAATGGCGGACAACAACCCCTCCCCGAGATCACGTTTGCCGTGCACCGGAATCGGGACAGCCTTCCCGTCTTTCGTCCAGACATGGTGACTTCCGGCAACGCGGTCAAGCACCCACCCGGCTGCCTTCAGCCTTGCCATGACATCGTGTCCGTTCATATCAAGAAAGATAGATCAAAATAGATGGGCCGTCAATAAGATCGTGGAAGATCAATTACTTAAGTTGTATATGACCGTACTGAAGAATCGGTAGTGGGGCGCATGGATGGAAAGCCGTGTGGAGCGCCATCATCCCAGCATCGAACCCGGCCCTGCCGGTGGATGATCCATCCAGGGGAAGGCCGGGGTTCGATGCAGGGGTGGATCAATCGATGCCGATCTCTTCGAAGACGGTGCGCACCACGCGCTTGTCGTAGTCGAGCAGTTCCGGTTTTTTGCCGGTGTAGGGCAGGCAGCTCAACACATACTTGATGCCGTTGATGCGGGCCAGCTTCTTGTCGTTGGACTTGATGATGGTCCAGGGGCACTGTTC
>JADGAY010000222.1 GCA_015231775.1 Magnetococcales bacterium
AAACAGCACGTTGCCCGCGCAACGGGTGACGCGCCGCGCCGGTCCGAACGGCTCCCAGCCGCCATAGGATCCGTAACCAACCCGCACCGCGTCGCCATACAGGCCGATGCCCACCAGTCCGTCATCGTGCACGCCGTCGTCATCGAGCACCCAGGTGCGTTGAAACGCCCCGCCATCGCCGGCCAGGCCACCGGTGACCGCCACCGAGGCATCGATCCGGGCGACAATGCCGCCAATCACCGCGCTGCCATTGACCCCGAGTCCCTTGGAAAACAACAGGATCGCGCGCAGATTCGGACCGTGCAGCTTCTCGCCGAGTCTCCCGCCGGCGGCTTCGGACTCCTCCATGGAGGCGACCCGTTCGCTCACCAGACGCAACGCCGTGGCCTCGAAGCGAACCGCGGTGACCACCAGCGCGCCATCATGCACCTGCTCGCCCGCGATCTCGCCCGCCGTGGAGCAGCCCGCCAGATGCGCGGTCGGGAACGACTCCCGCAGACCGGCATGCAGATCACCCCGGGCAAAGGCCTCGGCAGAGCCGAACACCAACACGAGGTTGGGATCGATCCCAGCCAACTCCCGCAAAGCCCCGGCATGAACCATGCCGTCCTTGAACACCCGCTGCCCGATCTTCATGCTGACTCTCCCCCGTGTAAGGTGATGAATTTCCACGACATGCATCCCTGGCGCGCCCCTGGAACCCAGGGAGAATCACGCCGAACATCTTCTTACGAAAACAGTTTCCGGTCAAACGATCTTGCCAATTTTTCTTGATCGATATCATGCCTGTCCCGCTCCGTCAAGCCACGACGCCAACAGTTGTTCCGCCTCCCTCAAACGATAACGCTTCACCAGGCGGATCACCTCTCCCACCGTGTCATGCCCAGGGTTGGAAGCCTCCAGACGCTCCAGGATATCGAGACAAATCTTGGGCTGACGATCCCGCAACGGCTTGAGCAGGGAGCGGGCCAAAGCCATATCCAGCCCGTTGGTGGACGGTGACGCCCGCGTGGTCCGATCCCCCCCACCCGGCACCGCCGGCGCCGGCTCCCTGACCCCCTCCTCCGACACGATAACAGGTTCCGCCGCCACTGCCATCCCCTCCTCGCAGCCGACACGCTCCACGGTTGGTGAAGCGTCGTCTCCCAAGGAAAGGCGCAGACGCACCGTGAACCAGAAACGACTCCCCTCTCCAGGGGTGCTCTCCACGCCGATCGTGCCACCCATGCGGTTCACCAACGCCTGACACAAAGCCAGCCCCAGACCGGTGCCCCCATGCCGACGCGAGGCGGAACCATCCCCCTGGATGAACCGCTCAAAGAGCGACACACGCCCCTCGGGGGTCATGCCCATGCCGCTGTCGGCCACCTCGAAACGAATCAGCACATCATCGGACGAACGCTCGACCTCGGAGACCTCGACCCGCACCCAACCCCGGTCGGTGAATTTCACCGCATTGTCCACCAGGTTGAACAACACCTGCTGCAAACGGTGAAAATCTCCCACCAGCCGTTTCGGAAGATCACCAACCTGTCGGTAGCTCAAGCTCACCCCCTTTTCCAGGGCGCGCGCCTCGCAGGGGTGTCCCACCTTGCGCCAGACATCCTCAAGCCGGAACATCACACCGGCCAACTCCAGACGATCGGACTCGATGCGGGAGAAATCAAACAGATCCGTGATCATGCGCGTCAGGGAGCGGGCCGCGGCGTGAATCTTGCCCAACATCTCCCGCTGGCGCGGGGCCAACTCCCCGCCCATGAGAAGCTGACTCATCCCCAGGATGGCGTTCATCGGCGTGCGCAGTTCATGGCTCATGTTGGCCAGAAAGGCGCTCTTGGCGCGGTTGGCGCTTTCGGCCTGATCGCGGGCATTGGCCAGGTCGTCGTAGAGCCCGGACAGTTTGACGCGCATCTTCTCCATGGCCAAGGCCACCTGACCGATCTCGTCTTGGCCCAGGGCCGGAACCGGCGTGGCCAGATCCCCTTCGCCGATGCGTCCACTCACCAGACGCAGTTTCCGCAAGGGTCGCACCACCAGACGCTGGAGAAAATAGAGCATCGCCAATCCCATCACCAGCGTGGCGCCCACCCCGACCAGCAGCGTGGTGAGCAACAGCGCATCGGTGTCGCGATAGATCTCCTCCAGAGGCTCCACGGCCACGACCAGCAGATCCGGCTCCACCATCAACCCCAACGCCAGAAATTTTTCGCCACGCAGCGTCACCACGAGCGGATCGACCTCCGCATGCTCACCCCGCACCTGAATGCGCGCGATCTCCGGCAAGATATCGTTCACCAACTCCTTGCGATAGGCGTGATGGATCCGCCCTTCCCCATCGGCGATCAGATAGCCGCCCCCCCGCCCGATGTGACGCCGTTCCGCCAGATCGGCGAGAAATTCGACCCGCATGCTCACCGCCAGATAACCGCGCGGAGCGCCCACATCGGTCAGTCGCAACCCCGCCTTGCGCGGGGTCATGAGCGCCTTGCCGGCCATCACCACCCATTCACCGTTGTCCGGATGGATGGTCATGCGGTGATAGGGGGCGTGGGGATGACGAATCAACGCTTGAAAGAAAGGAGAGTCCCCCTCCATCTCGGAACGGTTGGGCAACTCGAAAAGGGTGACGCGGGTGTCCTCAAAACCATCCGGGAGCAGCAGTCGCACCTCGAAATAGGCCCCGATGGCCCTCTGGAAGCCGGAAAAGAGCCGAATCAGGGTCGGCTGCAACAGGGTGTAACGCTCCTGCTCGTCCTCGATGTCGAGATATTTCTCCAGAATTTCGGAACGGGTGAAGACCTCCAGGTGGGAGTGCAACGCCTCCATGCGATACAAGATGGCGTTTTTGGCCTGATCGAGGGCGTTCTTCAATTCGACATGCGCCCCGGCCAAACGGGAGTCGCGCAGTTCGTCGAAGGCCAGATAACCCAGGGTCGCGAGGGAAAACACCAGCAACGGCAACACCAGCAACGCCAGGCGCAGTTGCAGATTGCGCCGCAACGCGTCGCGTTCGCCGCCGATCACAGGCCTCTCCCGAACCCTGGGGGGCTGTTCATGGTTGGATCAAGCGCGACACGATGTCGTTGACGCGGCGCTGAATGCGCGGCGCCAGGGGACGGATGGTCTCGGAGAGACTCCACACCTCCTCGGGCGGAAAGATGATCGGATCGTCCAGATAGGCCTTGGATGCCCGTTGCATCGCCGTCTTGTTGGGCGTGGCGAAGTGGAGCGTCTCGGCGTTGCGCGCGGCCATGTCCGGTTCATTGAGATGATCGATGAAGGCCAGGGCCAGATCACGCCGTTTGCTCCCGCCACCGATCACCAGGTCATCGATCCACAGCGTACTCCCCTCGCGGGGATGGAGATAACGGATCTCCGGGTGGAACTCGCGCAGTTTCAGGGCATCGCCATTGAAGACAATGGCCATCCACGCCTCACCCTTGACCAGCGGTGCCTCGGCGGTCAGATCGGTGTAGCGGTAGCTCATGACATGGGGCTTTTGCTCCCGGAGCAACGCCTCGGCGGCCAGCAGTTCGACGTTCTCCTCGCTGTTGACCGAATAGCCCAAAGCCTTCAACGCCATGCCGAACAGTTCGCGATCCGATTCCATGGCCTGGATGCGACCATGCAACGCCTCGGCTGGGCGGAAGAAATCCATCCAACCGACCGGTTTGTCCACCAGTTTATCATCCCGATAGGCCAGTCCGATGTTGCCCCAGAAATAGGGGATGCCCGGCAATTTCCCGGATCCGTCCGCCTCGGGCAACCAACGGGGATCCAGATGGGCGAACTGCTTGAGCCCCCCCTTGTCGATCGACGTGACCCACCCCTGTTTGGCGTAGAAGGGGAGATGGACCCGGTTGACCACGATGACGTCGAAGGCATCGCTCCCCTTGCGCACGATCTGCTGATCCCGCTCCTGATCGCTCTCGAAGTAGATCTGTCGCACCGTCACGCCGCGTTGTTTCTCGAAGGCCGCGATCACCTCCGGATCGATGTAATCCGGCCAGGTAAGCAGGGTCAACTCCCCCTTTTTCGCCGTTTCGGCCTG
>JADGAY010000223.1 GCA_015231775.1 Magnetococcales bacterium
CGCGACTATCCGGTGGTGCTGGCCACCCTCTATTTCTTCACGCTCCTGGGACTCATCACCAAATTGATCACCGATCTGACCTACGTGGTCGCCGACCCGCGCATCACCTTCGAGAGTACCCGGTAACCACCATGCGCTGGCTCCACACCCGCTTGCAGAACGTTCGACTCAGAGGCAAATCGCTCATCCTGATCAGCATGACGGCTCTCGGCTTTCTGGCCGTGGCCGGCAGCGTCGGCAGCCACCTGAACGACCTGCGTCACGCCACCATCCAGAACCAGCGGATCGATCACGTCAGCCTGCTCATCGGGCAGGTAGCCTTCGGCGCCTTCGAACTGCAACTGCTCATGACCCAGTTTCTCCAGAACGAAACCAATCCCGGCGATCCGACCGAACCACCGGACGCGGCCATCAAGAAGAAAATCGCCCTCATCGAAACCGACATCGCCACCCTGGACAAGGCACTCGCACGGGTGGAACACTCGCCGGCCTTGCTCGAAACCGCGCAACCGTTACGCGCCATCCAACATCAACTCTCCCAGTTGAAGGAGCACGATCTGGCGGTGATGGAGCTGCAACAGGAGATCGGTCAAGATGAAGATTCAGGCATTCAGGGCCGCCTGCGAACCCATATTCATGTGCTGGAATCGGAATTGACCACCCGAAAGGATTATCCCGGCCTGGTGGACCTGTTGCAGTTGCGCCGCCGGGAGAAGGATTTCCTGATGCGTGGACACCGCAGGAGTCGCGAACTGTTCGAGCAGGCGATCGAGACCATGCACGCCACGATCTCCGCCCTGCCGGGTAGCGACATGACCTCGGAAATCCCGCTCACCGAGCTTTTTCAGAGTTATGGCAAGGAGGCGGAACGTCTCAAGCAGGTGTTGCCGCAGATGGCTTCCCATCGCAAGCGGCTGTGGGAGATCAACAACGCCATTCTGACCCAGGCCACCCGGTTGACGAAGAGCAATCAACAGTTGATGGCCCACAATGCCGGAATCCAGCAGCGCGGCATCGACGGGGCAACCGTGAGTTTGATGATCTCGCTATCGGTGATCTTCCTGGTGGTCGGTTGGCTGACCTTCTGGTTCTTCCACCACCTCCTCGCGCCGATTCACCGGCTGCGGGAGATGGCGACCCGCATGTCGGATGGGGAGAGGCCGTCGTCAGCCGAGGATTTTGGCCAGGACGAAATCGGGGAACTGGCCCAAAGCCTGCGGCGTGTCTGGGATCGTCTTCCCCACGACCGTAAGCCTGGCGGATGAGATCGGATCGATTGGTCGTGACGCCTGGCGGTTCAGCGGCTGCGCAACCCGAATTCCGTCCCATTGTTTGCCGTTGTCGCAACTGCCGTGGTTTGCATGTCAATCGGCATGGAGATGGGACATCATTCGGCTACCCTCCCTACCCGCTGCCCATGCGTTCCCGCTCCAGCGGACCCTCACGCCGCTGACACAGCCTGAGACGCGTTGCAGGCGCGAAGTGCAAATTTTTGTGGCTTTCCCACCTCCGGTGACGTTAAACTCAACGTGTCTGCTCAACCCGAATGCAAAACGTCTCACCACCCGCGTACCCAACCAAGGAATCCGCCATGACCTGCCGTGTCGATGAAATCCTCAACGACTCCCGCGACCTGATCCGGGATACCATGCTCAGCTTCGCCGAGGATCTGACCACCGATTTCAATCTCGATTCGGCCCCAAGCCAGAACCTGCTCGAAAGCGAGGCCGCCAAGACCCTGCGCGGGGCCATGGAGACCTTCGCGGTCTGGTATGTGGGCAAGAAGGGGTGATCCGATATCCCTTCCATGACCACACAGGACACCATGCATGACTTTGAGAATGCACCTCTGCTCGACGACGGCCTCAAGCTGCGTCTGCTGCATGACGAAGTAGGCGGACAGGTGCGGGATATCGTGGATAAATTCCTCGAAATCCTGCCCGATCGGCTGCGTCATCTGGCCCACTCCCACGCCAGGGGGGATACCGTCGATTTCACCATCGAGGCCCACCGGCTCAAGGGGGCCGCGGCCACCCTGGGCGCGGAGCGGATGGCCGCCTTGTGCGCCCATCTGGAAGCGCGGGGCAAGGCCGGCATTCTCCCCGAACCCGCCCTGTTGCATGCCCTGGACGATCTCTCCATCCAGGTCCGGGAGATCATGACCCGCACCGTCGCCCGTTATGCCGGCGACGTGCCCTGTTCCCTCCCCTGACCCCACCCTCTGAAAAATCCACCACACGGAGCGGATTTGAATGAAATGGGGCACAAAATCGATTACCATGCCTCATTCTTTGACCTCATCTCCCATGCAATCACCGCCAAGGAGACGCGCCATGTCCCTCTCTCACGGTACATTGCCTGCCCGGATCGGTTTTTTTCGGTCCTTTCTGGCCCTCACCACGCTGTATGGCATCCTCACAGGCGCCATGCCCGCCCTCGCCGCGCCGCCCCTGCTGACAGCACCCGCCATTCCGAGCGACGGGAACGCACCCAAGGCCGAAGCGCTGCTCCAGATGGGCAAGCAGGCGCTCGAGGCGGGCAACCCCAAGGAAGCGCTCCTTCATCTGCGCCAGGCCGCCTCCCAGGCTGCCCGCGTCAAGGATGTCAAGAGCGCCGGTTTGGCCAACGAAACGATCTCGCAGCTTGTCAACGCCATGCCCGCCTGGGTGGATGAGGCGCTGGAGAAGGCCGGGAGCATCCCCAAGGAGAAGGCCGGAGCCGCCAAGGCCTGGGCAAAAAGCCGCGAGGCGGCTCAGGCGCAGGCCGACAAGGGGGATCTCCCCCAGGCGCTGCGCATGGCCAGACAGGCGTTGGATCTGGCGCGGGAGAACCTGGGGCCCAAACACTCGGCCACCTTCATGAGCGAACGGGAACTGGGAACGCTGTTGACCCTGGCCGGCAAGCCCGCCGAGGCCGAACCGCTCCTGCGTCAGGCCGCGACCCACGCCCGCGAGGCCCTGGGGGCCGAACATCCGGAGAGTCTCGCCTGCGACAAGGCTGTGGCGGATCTGCTGGAGAGCCAGGGAAAACCCGCCGACGCCCTCAAGATCCATCAGGCCGCTCGGACCGCCTGGCAGGCCAGGCTCGGCCTCGACCATCCGCTGGCCATCGACGCCGATCTGGCCATGGCCGGGGTGCTCCGTGAGCTGGGACGGCATGATGAGGCCGATCTCCTGTTGCGGGAGAGCTGTCCCCGGTCCATGGCCCTGCACGGCTATCACCATCCGGAAACGGCCCGCTGTCTGGAGGGTTTCGCGCGCCTCAACCTGGCCCGGGAGGCCTTCGCCGATGGCCGCGAGGCCCTTGAGCAGGCGTTGGGGATCCTGGAGGGGGTGATGGCTGGAGATGATCCGACCCTGCCACCGCTACGGATCGCCGCCGCCGAGACCAACCGCCGTCTGGGCGATCTGAAGCGGGCCGACGAGCTGTTGAAACCGGCACTCCCCAAGGAGCCGTTCCAGGTGAACGATCCGTTGGCCATGGAGGCGCTGGCCGCCCGGTTGCATCTGCTGGCCGATCAGGGAGAGCTGCCCGCCGCCGAGACCCTGGCGCGCAAACTGCTCAAACAGCTCGCCGCCGCCCTTGGCAACGACCATCCCACCACCCTCACCATGAACGTGGAGCTGGCCGCGATCCTGGAGAAACAGGGCCGTTATCCGGAGGCGGAGATCGGACTGAAAAAGACCCTGGAGCTGATGACCAAGAGCCTCGGCGAGGATCATCCCACCACCCTCACCACCTTGAACAATCTCGGGCAGTTGCTCGAGGAGGCCGGGCTCTACGACGACGCCGAACCGCTGCTGCGTCAGGCTCTGGAGAAGAGCCAGGCCCGATTCGGTCCGGACCGTCCCCTCACCCTGACCACCATGAACAATCTCGCCCTGCTGCACGAGAGCCAGGGCAATTTCGACAAGGCCGAACCGCTCTATCTCAATGCCCTCGACGCCTACCGCAAACGTCTTGGCGAGCGGCATGTGGATACCCAGGCCGTGGTGAACAATCCTGGCTATCTCCATCTGCTCAAACGCGACTACGCCAAGGCCAAACC
>JADGAY010000224.1 GCA_015231775.1 Magnetococcales bacterium
TCAGAGGCTGTTTGGTGATTCCATTCATGGAATCACCAAACCTGCACGAATCGAAATAGATCGATTCGTGTTTCTCAAATGGCAGCGCAATTTGGCAAGCCCTCCATAGGTCGCATCGGCTGTTTGGAATTTGTCAAACAGCCGCTCACGCGATGCTCTTGTGCAGTTGTGCGGCCAGGCGTTTGGTCGATACCGGTAGGGCGGTGCCGAGTTCCTGGGCAAAGAGCGACACCCGCCACTCCTCGATCATCCAGCGCAGCACTGTCAACTCCGGATCCGTGAGCCCCTCCCGCGCATGGCGCTCCGCCCGCTTTTGGTACTCCCGCCAGAAGGGGAGGATCTCTCCGATGGCGCGGCTATCTTTCAAGGGATCCCGCGCGCAGCGCTCCAGGCGAATCTGGATCGCCTTCAAGTACACCGGCAACCGCTCGAGCCAGGGGGAGGGGACTGTGTTCAGGAAATCAGGGGGCAGGAGATGGGTCAGTTGCGCCTGAATGTCCGGCACCGCCTCCTTGAGAACCTGCGGCGGGGCTTGACGAATCCCCTGACGCACGGAGACGTAACCGTCGAGGATCTTTTGCGCCTGATTCACGCCGGCCTGAACCTCGGGAACCAGACGGGCCCGTCCGGATTGCAACCGAAGCTGGAATTCGTCCGGGTCGCGGATGATCGACCCTTCCGAGGGGAGAAAGAGGTGACGGATCGCCCGTTGGATGGCCTGATCGATCACCGTGACATGGGGACCGGGTTTGCCCATGGTCAGGGTGAGAAAGGCCATCGACGCCTCCTTGGAGAGCGGCTGGTTCCGCCGCAGCCCCTGGAGCACCGAAGCCAGATGCAACATGAACAGCCGCGCCAGCCCCCCGCGGGTGGTCTCGATGGCCCGCATCGGGTCGTTCATCAGGCGCAACGAAACCGACTCCCCGTCATCTTGCAACACCGGCGTGCCGTGCAACCGGATCCCCCCGGCATCGAGTATCACCTGTTCGGGAATCGCACCGAAATCCCAACGGGTGATACCGGTTCGCTCCCACTCCGTCTTCGGCTGCTTGACGAGACGCTCACGGGCATTCTCGCACAATTCGCTTTTCAACGCCTCCAGATCTCGCCCACGTCCAAGGGTGCGCGTGCCCGACTCATCGACAATTAAAAAGTTCATGCGCAGATGATCGGGCAGGGAATCCTCCCGGAAGCTCTCCAGGGGGATGTCGAGGGGGCTTCTGGCTTTCAATAATTGAATTAACGTAACCTTTAATGAAGATTTACCGTAACCCAAACGCTCCATGCACCACTCAACCGTCTGCGGCAAGGGGACCAAGGGCTTGCGCAACCCCTTGGGCAGGGATTTCAACAAGGCCAGAATCTTGTCCGGCAGTACACCCGGCACCAGCCACTCGAAGGGCAAGGGCGAGAGGAGATTCAACAGCGAAATCGGAATGCGCACGTTCACACCGTCGTTGTGACCGCCCGGATCAAAGGTGTACTCCAGGGGATACTCGCGACCGTCGATGATCAGGTGACCGGGAAAACGTTCCCCCTGGATCGAGCCGTCGTCGCGACGCAGTACATGGTCGCGCTCGAAATAGAGCAGACGGGGATTCTTCTTGCGTGCCTCCGCGTACCACTCATGAAAGCGGCGCGAGGCGTGCAACGAGGCCGGGATCCGTTCGTCGTAGAAGGCATACCGTTCCGGATCCGGGGTCAACAGATCCCGACGGCGGGTTTTGTGTTCCAACTCGCGCACTTCGGCGATCATCGCCTGATTGTGGATGAAAAAGGGGGCGCTGGAGTTGAACTCACCCTCGACCAGGGCCGACTGGATGAAGATCTGCCGTGCCTCGACCGGGTTGAGCGGTCCGAAATGGACCTTGCGGTTGGCCAACAGCACCAGCCCGAACAGGGTCACCCGCTCCTGGGCCATCACCTGGCCGAGTTGCTTCTCCCAGTGGGCGTTCAGATAGGCGCGCCGACACAGATGACCCGCCGCAGCCTCGATCCACTCCGGTTCAACCCGCGCGCAGGTGCGGGCGTAGAGGCGGCTGGTCTCGACCAGTTCGGCGGCCACCACCCAGGTTGGGGCCTTGCGATGCAGCGCCGAGCCGGGATGGATCCAGAAGCGACTCTCGCGGGCGCCGGCGAACTCCCGATGGTCCTGCTTGAAACCGATGTTGCCGAGCAGTCCCGGCAGCAGCGCCTGGTGGATCTCCGCTTGGGTGGCCTCGGTCTCGTTGGGTTTGAGTCCCAGATCCAGACACATCGCCTCGAGCTGGGCATGGATCTCCAGCCACTCACGCACCCGCACCCGCGACAGGAAGTTCTCCTTCAAGAACTTGCGGAAGCCGTTGTTGCTCGGATGATCGAGCCGGCCTTGCTGGATGAAGCGCCAGAGATTCAGCAGCCCGGAAAAATCGGAGTTGGGATCCTTGTGACGGGCGTGGGCCTGGCGGGCGGCATCCCGGCGTTCCAGCGGTTCCTCCTGGGGATCGGGAATGCACAGCGCGGACACCAGCACCAGAATCTCCCTCAACCGTCCGCGCTTGCCTCCCTCCAGGAGGATCCGCCCCAAACCGGGCGGCACCGGCAGTTGGGCCAACTGCTTGCCGATTTCGGTGAGATGACCGGCATCGTCCAGAGCGCCGATCTCCTCCAGAAAGCGCATCCCCTGGCTGATGGCGCGATTGGGGGGCGGATCGACAAAGGGAAAGGAGTCGATCTCGCCGATGCGCATGGCCTTCATCTGGAGAATCACTGCGTCGAGCGGGGTGCGCAGGATCTCCGGATCGGTGAATTGGGGCCGGGCAAGATACTCCTCCTCGGAGTAGAGGCGGATGCAGATGCCGTCCGCGACCCGTCCGCAACGTCCCTGGCGTTGATCCGCCGAGGCGCGGGAGTTCTTTTCCACCGGCAGGCGCTGAATGCGGCTCCGTTCGCTGATGCGGCTGATGCGCACCAGACCGGAATCGATCACATAGCGCACCCCAGGCACGGTGATCGAGGTTTCGGCCACGTTGGTGGCCAGGATGATTCGTCGTTGCGCGCCGGTCTGGAAGATGCGCTGCTGATCGGCGCCCGGCAGGCGGGCGAAGAGCGGCAGGATTTCGGTGCCCAGGGGGAGACGCTTGTCCAGCACCTCGCCGATCTCGCGGATCTGCTGCTCGCCGGGCAAAAACACCAGAATATCCCCGTGCATGCCAGGCCGGGACAACTCGGCCACCGCTGCCTGGATCGCCTGCTCCAGACTCTGCTCCTCGGCCTCCTCCAGATCGTTCTCCTCGTCGGCCTGGACCACGCGCGGACGATAGCGGGTCTCCACCGGATAGGTGCGTCCCGAAACATCGATGATCGGGGCCGCGCCGAAATGGTGGGAGAACTTCTCCGCGTCGAGGGTGGCGGAGCTGATGATCAGCTTGAATTCCGGACGCTTGGGCAGGATCTGTCGCAACAGACCCAGCAAGAAGTCGATGTTGAGACTCCGTTCGTGGGCCTCGTCCACGATGATCGCCTCGTAACGGGTGAGCAGGCGATCCCCCTGGATTTCGGCGAGCAGAATCCCATCGGTCATGATCTTGACCAGGGTATCCGGGTTGGTGTGATCGTTGAAACGGACCTTGTGGCCGATCAGCCGATCCGGATCGTTGAGATCCTGGCGCAGGAATTCGGCGATCGAGCGGGCCGCGATGCGACGCGGCTGGGTGACCCCGATCATGCCGGCGCACCCCAGACCCAACGCCAGACAGATCTTCGGCAACTGGGTGGTTTTGCCCGATCCGGTGGCACCGCGCACGATGGTCACCGGATGTTGGCGCAGGCTCGCCGCGATGTCGTCGCGGCGGGCGGTGATCGGCAACTCCTCGGGAAAGTTTAAAGCCGGAATCGCGGCGCGGCGACGGGCAACGCTCTCCTGGGAGCGTCGCAACCGCTCGCGCAGCTCCTCCAGGCGCTTCGGATCCAGGTTCCCCCCGTCACGGGCCTGCCGGGAGAGATCCCCATGCAGCTTGCGCAGCGGGTGACGGTCGCGGATCAGACAGTGACGCAACG
>JADGAY010000225.1 GCA_015231775.1 Magnetococcales bacterium
CGATGTGCATCCCCAAACCGCTCCCCCCTTTGTGACGTGCCGTGGTGAAAAAGGGCTCGAAGATCCGTTTTTGCGCCTCGTCACTCATGCCCAGGCCATCATCCCCGTAACGGAGGAGGATCTGGTCACCCCGCGACTCGACCGTGATCGTGATGCGACCGGCCCGATCATCGGCAAAGCCGTGCAGCAATGAATTTATCACAAAATTGGTCACGATCTGGGAAAAAACGTCGGGTCGTCCGAAATGGGTCAATCCTTCCGGGCAGATCACCTCGATTTGGTGGGGTGTTTTCTTGAGACGGGGGTGAAGGCTTTGCAGGGTCTGCTGGATCAGGGTGGCGAAATCGAAGCTCCGGCACGCCTCGCTGCTGGTATCCACCGCCACCTGCTTGAAACTGCGCACCAGTTCGGCGGCCCGCATCAGGTTGGAGAGGATCATGGCCGAGGATTCGGAGGCGTCTTGAAGATATCCCTCCAGATCGGCGCGGGCGAGCGTACCCGCGTCGTAGCGGGTTCGGCAATCTCGGGTCCGGTTCTCCAGAAACGAGGCCGCGGTGACGCCGATGCCCACCGGCGTGTTGATCTCGTGGGCCACCCCGGCCACCAGTCCGCCGAGGGCGGTCATCTTCTCGGAGGAGAGCAACTGGGAGTGGGTTCGCTTCAACAGGGTCAACGAGGATTCAAGGGCCTGGTTGCTGCGTGCGAGCCGTTCCGAGGCCTCGGCCTCCCTGGCGCGGGCCTCCTCGATTTCCAGGGTGAGGATCTCGAATTGATCCATGAACTGTTGTAAGGCGTTGCCGGGTCCGGCGGCGGTGAGGGTGAGATTGAGTCGTTGGCGGGCAAAGGCGACCATTTTTTTGGTCACCAACCGCATCATCCGACCCAGCCAGTAGATGATGCCGACGAACAGGGCGATCAGCAGAAACAGACCGGCGGCCCACTCGCTCCGCCCTTCGCCGACCAGGTTGGAGGTCAACGCGTCGAGCCGCTCCTTGGGCAGCAACCCCACGAACCGCAAGAAGATGGCCGCTGAATAGCTCTCCGCGCCGATCTCCTTGCCAAAGATCAGGTGATCCGCGTGCAGGGAGGAGAGCAGGGTTCTGGCCGGAATCCGCTCCGGTCGGCTGCTGGCCATGACCCGCTCCCCGGCCTCATCGAGAAAAACCAGGATCCCATCCTGATAGCGTTCGGCGTGGAACGATTGCAGAAAGTCGTCGTCCAGGGGGGCGATCAGCACCAACAGCGCCTTGGCCCGGCCATCCCCATGGCGCAGATCCGCGCAGGTGAGGAAATGGGGTAACCCCTGGTCATAACGCACCGCGCTCTTGGCCTCGTGGGCCAGACAGGCGTCGATGAAGGGTTGGAGCGACAATCCGGGCTGGGGTTTGCCCCGGGCGGTCACGAAGGCCCGCGCGCGTCCCGTGCCATCGGCCAGCAGCGCATGCACCGCGTATCCCAACTCTCGGGCGATGCGCCGGGCGGGAAACCAGACCAGGGTGGTTTCGGAGGGTTCGCGGGAGAGATCCTCCTGGGGCTCCTCCTCCATCCAGCCGGCGGCGTCGCGCTGGTTGAAGGCCTTGGCGAACTCGGCCCGTTCCACCAGCCAGCGCACCACCCGTTCCTGGTTGCGCAACCGTTCGTCCAGTTGGATCCAGTCGATCTGGGCGTCGCGGCGCATCTCCAAGAGCAGATGGTTCTGCACCAGCGACTCCATGCGCCGGGCGTGGAGGGCATCCTGGAAAAACCAGAAGAAGGCACCGGCAGCCCCGGTGATGATCAGCGCCTGGACCGTCAACGGCACCGTATGGCGCAGGCGTCCGATCCGCCACAACAGCAGACGCGTAAGCCGCCAGATCTTCACACGACCGGCATCCCGATGCGTTCGAGCATGCCGGTCAGGGCGATCAGGGGCAGTCCCATCAAGGCGGTGGGATCATCCCCTTCCATGCGGGAGAAGAGGGCGATGCCCAACTGCTCGGATTTGAAGCCCCCGGCGCAGTCGAACGGGCGATCACGCTCCAGGTAGTTGTGGATGCGGGTGTCACTCAACGGGCGAAAAAATACGCGAAAGAGGATCAATTCCAGTTGCAGGCAGGGTTCGACCGGGGAGAGGAGCGCCAGACCGTTATAAAACACCACTTCGCGTCCCGAGGCGAGGCGCAGTTGGGCGGCGGCGTTCTCGAGCGAGCCGGGTTTGCCGAGCACCCGACCATCGATCACCGCCACCTGATCCGAGGCGATGACCACCGCGTCGGGAAAACGGGCGGCCACGGCACGGGCCTTGGCCTCGGCCAGGCGGCGTACCAGGGCTTCCGGGGGTTCGTCGGGGAGGCGGGTTTCGTCGGTGTCGGGGGAGGCCACCGTGAAGGGGACGCCGAGTCGTTCGAGGAGTTGGCGGCGGTAGATCGAGGTCGAGGCCAGGACGAGCGGGGTCATCCGGCTCATCGCCGGTTCTCCTCCGCCAGGGGTCGTCCGAACTGGGCGCCTATGACCTTGGCGGAGAGCTTGCCGTTCCAGTTGGCCGGCAGTTCATCGGTGGTGACCAGGAAGTTCCGTCCCGCGCCGGCGGAGAGGCTCTCCGACTGATCGCCGAAGATCCCCCCGGAGACCACCAAAGGGTTGATCGGACGGGCGGTGAGCACCTCGCCGGCGTTGCCCAGGAATTCGATCTGCACCCGCGCCGCGATCAGGGGTTGGTTGCCGTGGTTGTATACCCGACCTTGCACGCGCCGTTCGCCGCTCTCCAGAATGAAGATCGCCAATTGATCGACGCTCACCCCATCCCGGGCCAGGGTGAGCGAGGGCGGTTCCGGACCTTCGATGCCCGCCGGGACGCCCTTGAGGGGGCCGGCCAGACGCAGTTTCTTTTCGCTCTCCGTGGCCTCGCGATGGGCCTGTTCGGCCTCGGTGGAGTCCTTGATGGCGCCGAGCTTGGTGTAGAACAGCCAACCACCGCCCAGCAGCACCAGCAGGATGATGACCGCGCCACCCAGCAGAAGAATTTTCTTCTTGCCCGGTTTCGCGGCCCCTTCCTCGTCCACCATTTCGACTTCCTGTTCTTCCATGGCTCTCACCCGCCACCTTCAATACGTCACATCCCATCCAGCCAATGTCTGGCATTGGCGAACATCCGTGCCCAGGGACCGGCATCTCCCCGCGCCTCCTTCGGGATCCAGGAGTTCTGGACCCAGCGGAACACCCGTTCGGGATGGGGCATCAGAATGGTCACGCGACCATCCTGACTGGTCACCCCCGCGATTCCGGCGGGCGAACCGTTCGGATTGGCGGGATAGTGTTCGGTCACGTTGCCACGGTTGTCCACATAGCGCAAGGCAATCCGTCCCCCGTCCGCCAGTCGGGCGCTGGCGCGTCCCTCGCCATGGGCGCAGGGTACCAGCAGTCGTGCACCTTCCATGCCGGCCAGGAGCACCGAGGGGGAGGTGCCGATCTCCACCTGTGCCACCCGTGCCTCGAAGCGACCGCTGCGGTTGCGCACGAAGCGGGGCCACCCGTGCGCGCCGGGGATCAGTTCGGCGAGGGTGCTCATCATCTGACAGCCGTTGCACACCCCGAGGGCGAAGGTGTCCGGACGGTGGAAGAAGGCCCGGAACGCCTCGCGCAGCATCTCGTTGAAGAGGATCGAGCGCGCCCATCCTTGTCCGGCACCGAGCACGTCGCCGTAGGAGAAGCCGCCGCAGGCCGCCAGACCCCGGTGGTGCGCCAGATTGATCCGACCGTTGGTCAGATCGGTCATGGTGGCGTCCACCGGATCGAAGCCCGCGGCATGGAAGGCCGCCGCCATCTCCACATGGCCGTTCACCCCCTGTTCGCGCAGGATCAACACCTGGGGACGGGCCCCGGTGGCGATCATCGGGGCCGGTATTTCGAACGGCACCCGCACCGACAACCCCGGATCGGTCGCATCCAGCAGGGAGTCGTACTCCTGGCGGGCGCAGACCGAATCGTCGCGCAGGGCGCGGATGCGCCAGCCGGTCTCCGACCAGAGGCGGCGGTAGCGGATCCGGTCA
>JADGAY010000033.1 GCA_015231775.1 Magnetococcales bacterium
CATCGGGGCGTTGGCGTTGCGTGATGCCACCGCGGAGCTGGAACGGGCGGTGCGCGCTGGTCAGGAGTCCGAACGGCTGGCTCCTCTGATCGACACCAGTGCCGTCGAATTGGCGGCTGTGGTCGCGACCATCACCCAGGCGTTCGCCCTCGAGAGACCCACGCCGGTGGTGGTGGCGAAAGAGGGCGCGGAGTCGGAGGCAGAGGCGCGCATGGACCCGGTGCAGGCCAAACCACTGTTTCGTCGGGCACGGGCGTTGTTGTACCATTTCGACTCGGATGCCGAGGCGGTGATTCGGGAGTTGGAGGGTCTGTTGCGCAACGAGCACGAACGGGAATGTCTGCGTCAGATGCGTCAGCGACTGGAAGGATATGACTACGAGGGGAGCCTGGAGATGCTGGATCAGTGGGCTGGCGAGATGGGAATGGAGCTGGAGGGCTGACATGGAGAACCCCACGGATTCCCCACCCAAGACATTGTTGGTCGTCGATGACGCGCCTGAAAACATCACCATCTTGAAGGGGGTGCTGGGGGATCTCTACCGCATCCGTCCGGCGATCCATGGCCGGGCCGCGCTGCGCGCCGTCCTGGTGGAGCCGATTCCGGATCTGATCCTGCTTGACGTGCTGATGCCGGAGATGGATGGGTACGAGGTGTGCCGGCAGTTGCGCGCGGATCCCCGCACCAGGGAGATTCCGGTCATCTTCGTCACCGGGTTGAGCGACGACGCCGACGAGATCCTCGGATTGGAACTGGGCGCGGTCGATTACATCACCAAGCCGGTGCGTCCGGCGATCGTGCGGGCGCGGGTCAAGACCCAACTGGCCCTGCGCGAGGCGGCCCAGATCATCGAGGCGCAGAACGCCCGCTTGCGGGATGAGCGCGAGATGATCGAGAGCATCGTTCTGCGCATGCGTGAGGCGGATCGCTTCGTCAACGATCGGGTGCGGCGTCTCTACCATCCGGTGGAGCAGACCGCCGGAGACTTGCTGCTCTCCGGCGTGGCATCGGATGGACGACGCATCGTGTTGCTGGGGGATTTCACCGGTCATGGCCTCCCGGCGGCCATCGGCGGTCCGTTGGTCTCCTATATCTTTCAGTCCCTGCTCGCCCGTGGCGAGTCGGGCCCGGCCCTGTTTCGCGAGATCAACAACCAATTGCATGTCCGGCTGCCGGTGGGCACCTTTCTTGCCGCCACCCTGGTGGAGGTGGATCCCGCGCCGGGACGCGTGGTGATCTTCAATGCCGCCATGCCGGAGAGTTTCGTGATCCGGGATGGGACCTTGTTGCATCGGATTCGCTCCTGCTGCACCCCATTGGGCGTCACCCGCATGTCCGATTCGCCCGTCATGGATGAGCCGCTGATCCTCACGGCTGGCGATCGGATCTATCTCCACACCGATGGCATCGTCGAAACCGCCTCGCCGGGCGGTGAATCGTTCGGCGGGGAGCGGTTGCTGGCATTCCTGTTGGAAGAGGCGGTCCGTGGCGGGGCGCTGGAGGGGATCTTGACCCGCTTGCACGCCCATGGCGCGCGGGAGGTGTTTGAGGATGATATCGCCTTGATCGAGATTGAGGTGTGATTGTTTGACAGAAGTGGTGTGGAGTTGTAACATTCTCCGAGGTTGAGAATTGTCCAGATGTATCCATGAATTTGGGTGGAAAGATGAGTCATGAAATAATTAAAAATGCGCAAGATGTGGCGAAAGTGATCGGGGATGTATTGACGATTGTAAAAGATCATCCACTTGGAAAAGAGGCAGGGAGAAATCTGGCTCAGACAGCGGTTACTGTAACCGAAACAATCAATACCGTTTTATTGCCATTCAGGGGGGCTAATTATCTTGCCAAGAAATTTGAAGAATATCTATCAGAAAAATTTGAATTTGATATGCGTGTGAAATTGGCTCATGTTCCACCGGAACATATCGTGGAACCGCAAAGGTTGATTGCGGGCCAAATTATGCGGGAACTTGAGTGTGCTTATGAAGAGCCAGATATCAAAGAACTCTATTTGAACTTGTTGGCAAAGGCCATGGATGACAGGTCGGCATCGGATGTTCATCCGGCGTTCATTGATGTGGTGCGACAGATGAGTTCAAAGGATGCCTATTATCTAAAAAGAGTATTTGAGAATGAAGCGTTGCCAATAGTTCAATTAAAACTTGTTAAGGCGGGTGGTGTGTTCAATGTTTTTGGTAGGCATATTGTGAATCTTCAGGAGATGTCCTTGCCTGAGGCAGACCGTGTTTCAAGAGGTGTGAATCAGAAATTCGATTCTCAATTACCTGCGCTTGTTGATAACTGGATAAGGCTTGGTTTGGTTGAGGTTGATTACCGGTCTCGTTTTACGGATATGGCTGCGTATGATTGGGTTGAAAAAATTCAGAAATATTTTCTATTTATGCTGTACACATTGAATCTGAAGAGAAAATTGGAATTGACTATGGGATAATGGTAATAACAAGTTTTGGAAAACTGTTTGCTAAGATTGTAGGAGTGCGTTGATTATGGTTGTTGTATGAAGCGCTGTTATTCAATATCTCGAATTTCGTGCAATTTGGTCAACAGCCCTGGCAGGTCATCCTGAATGATGCTCCACAGGGTGTCGTTGTCAATGCCTAGATAGCCGTGGATGAGTCGATTCCGTGTGGCGATGATCAGACGCCAGGGGATGGATGGCATCTGGTCGCGGATGGTCTGGGGAATGTGGGTCGCGGCTTCGCCGATCAACTCCAGATTGCGGATCGTGGCATCCTGGATCAATCCATCTGTCTCGAACCGCTCTCGATCCACGTCGGTCGTGTAGAAGAGAGCCTTGCCCGTAAAGGCAATCATATCCTCCAGAAAAAGTCGCCAGTTCCGTTCAGACATGGATGGCCTCCCGCTCGACGCAGGGCCTGAATTCCGCTCTTAATCCCTTTTCGGTCACGAGATCGATTGGACGACCCAACAGATCCTCGAGGAAAAACAGCAGGCCAAAATAGCGTGCCGATGTGGCTGGACCATCGAAGGCCACCAGGAAATCCACATCGCTGTCCGCCCGTGCTTCATTGCGAACCGATGAACCGAACAGCGCCAGCCGGGTGACGCCGAACTCCTGGCGTAACCGTTCCATATGGCCGGAGAGGCGTTGCAAGATCTCCTCGCGTTGCATGTCAACCTCCCGCGCTTTTTGGTGTTGGTAACGTGTGGCGGGTACGCTCTTGTGTCGTGCGTGGGTGCTGCTTGGGTCGGCATCCTGGCAATCGGGGGCGAGGGCCGCCCCCGATGCGGATGAAGATACGCCAGAAAGGTGGAGTTAGTCGGCCAGGAAACGTTCCGCTTCCAGGGCGGCCATGCAGCCGGTGCCGGCGGCGGTGACCGCCTGGCGGTAGTGGCGGTCCTGCACGTCGCCTGCCGCAAAGACGCCCGGAATGCCGGTCGCGGTGGAGTCCGGCTTGGTGACCAGATAGCCGCCGTCGATGGTCTCGAGCTGATCGCCGAAAATGGCGGTGTTGGGCGAATGGCCAATGGCGATGAAGACCCCGGTCACGGCCAGATCGCTGGTTTCACCACTCTTGACGTTTTTGACCCGTATGCCGTTCACCCCGCCCTGACCTGGTTCGCCGAGAATCTCCTCGGGCACCGAATTCCACACCGGGACGATCTTCGGATTGGCCAGCACCTTGTCCTGCATCACCTTTTCGGCGCGCAGTTGGTCACGACGATGGATCAGATAGACCTTGCTGGCGAAATTGGTGAGGAAGATCGCCTCCTCGGCGGCGGTGTTGCCACCACCGACCACGGCGATCTCCTGGCCGCGGAAGAAGAAACCGTCACAGGTGGCGCAGGCCGACACCCCGAACCCCTTGAGCTTCTGTTCCGACTCCAGACCCAGCCAGCGGGCCGAGGCGCCGGTGGCGATGATCAGGGCGTCGCAGGTGTAGACATCCCCGGAATCGGCGGTCAGACGCATCGGACGGGTTTTGAGATCCGTGGTCACGATGGTGTCGTAGACCATGGTGGCATCGAACCGTTCCGCCTGGGCGCGCATCTTTTCCATCAGCTCCGGCCCCTGAATGCCATGCTCGAAGCCGGGAAAGTTGTCCACCTCGGTGGTGGTGGTGAGTTGTCCGCCGGGCTGCATGCCCTGGATGAGAATCGGTTTCAGATTGGCGCGGCCCGCGTAGATGGCCGCCGTGTAGCCGGCTGGACCGGAACCGAGAATGATCAGTCGATGATGGGTTTCCTTCGCCATGGGTCGAGACTCCGCGTGCTGCATGCAAAAGGGTGTTGAAAAAAGGGAGAACCAAAGGGAATAATGCCGCTTCGCGCCTGGCTCGGACAAGGAAAAAAACTCCCCAGCCAGGCGTTTGCCGTTGAAGGGCGCTTCGGCGGTTCCGGGGTATGGGCGCGGTGCGCGCACCCTCCAAGTAAAGGGGAGCGGTCCATGCCGCCACCCTCTGGCCGCATGAAACAACCATTTCGTCTTGCCCCGTTTTGGCGTATGGTGTGCATGGAATTCCACGCTCGGCCAAGGTCGGGAATATGGCCTTTCACGCATTCATGTCATGGTGCGATCGTTATGCATGGTCTTTTGTTCCTGGCTCTGGAAGATTTTCTCGACGCCCGTCTGGGCGAAGGGGTATGGTCGCGCGCGCTCCAGGCGGCCAATCTTCCGGATCAGGCCTTCGAACCGGACCGCTACTACCCGGATGAGATCGCCCAGCGACTCTTCGAGGTCTCGGCCAAACTGCTCAAGCAACCCGTGCCGCAGATGCTGGAGCTGTTTGGACAACACATGAGTCCGGGACTGGTGACCATGGGGCGCTCCATGGGCATCGTCCACAAGGAGTGGAAGACCCTCGACATCCTCGAACATTTGCAAAGCGACATCCTGGCCCCCTTCTCCAACATCGAGGCCGGCGTCATGCCCCCCGATATACGCACCTATCGCCTCAAGCACGGGGAGGTGGCGGTGGCCTATGTGTCACGCCGCAAGCTCTGTCCGCTGCTCAAGGGGATCGTGCGCGGTCTCGGTCAGTTCTTCCAGGAGCCCATTGCCTTCAAGGAGCATGTGTGCATGCTCCAGGAGGCGCCGTTGTGCCGGCTTTCGATCTACCTCGACGACCCCTATTTCCTGCGCTACGTGGATGTGGAGCGGGAGTTTGGTCTGGCGCAGAGTCGCATCTCCGAGATCACCTTCTACAACGCCTTCCAGGGGGTTCCGGTCTCGGACCTCGGTCTGGTATTGCGTTACGCCAAGGACGAGGTGCTGGTGCAGGTGCCACCCGGCCAACTCCTGGCCATGAAACTGGAGAAGCAGACCTTTCTCTCCCTGCCGCACCTTCCCCAGGGGATCAAGGCGCTGATCCGCGAGGCGGATACCGAACAGGGGTTCGCCACGCTGATGAACATGCGACTTACCGATGGCGCGGTCGGCTGTCGTCGCCATCCCCGTGTGTCGCCCGATAAACCCATGCTCGTGCAGATGAAACTCGGCAAGCGGATCTTTCGAGGCACGATGCTCAATCTCTCCGGCGGCGGCGCGCGCATTCTTCTGGAAAAGGAGAGCCGTCTGCCCGAGGTGTTGCTTTTCGAGTCGGTCGCGCTCGTCTTCTCCATTCCCCTCAAATACGTCGAACTCGACGACACCATCGTGCTCGGCCCGGTGCCGATCAATCAGGAAGGGAACATCCTCGATGTTTCGCGGATGGGAGGTTCCATGGCGGTGCGGGTGATCTTCGCCGGCCCTTTCAAACGCGAGGCGATGGTGTTGGAGCAGTATACCCGCAAGCTGCGCGACGATGCCCTGGCGGCATTGCAGACCACCCTCTCAGGGGGTGGCAAGTAGTCTCTGGGTCAGATGCCGACGGGCGTCGGCGGTTTCCGTCAACTGGTGAAACAGATGGTGCGGCCCACTGGCCGTGGCGAGGATCCGGTCGGTATCCGGGGCGATCTCCCGGTGCAGGTCGATGAGTCGTCGGTCAAAACGGGCCATTGCCGCGAGCAGTGGATCCTTGACGAAGCGCGTCCGCACCTTCTCTTGGGGTTCGCGGCTCAGATCTCCCATCCACAGATGCGTCGCCCCGAAACAGGTGACGATCCCGTCGGCGCGGATCATCGGATCGATGTCGAATCGCTCCCCGTGGGTTTGACCGTGGGCGAGGAGATCGTCGAGGAGCGCCCGTTCCTGGATGAATTCGCTGCGATCGAGCAGGGAGGCCCGTCCGAAGGCGTCGATGGTGGAACTCATCAGGTGAATGGGTTGTTCCGGGTGGCTGGAGAGCACGAACATCAGATCACGGACCACCGGAACCGTGCGGGTCGGATCGACCGGATCCTGTTTGAGGCGCGGTGAGACGGCCTGTCGAAGGGGGTGGAGGGCGAGGCCGCGTGCGAGCAGTTCTTGCCGCAGCCGGGCGATGACCCCTTTTTCCAGCACCGCCTCGGAGAGGTTGAGACGGGTCTGTTTGTGCAACAGCACCAGCCGGATCCTGGAATGGCGGGGGGCGATCTGGAGCAGATTGGCGATGTTGGCGACCGGGATGCGCTCGTGCAACCTGCCATCGCGGTTGACGAGGATCTCCTGGTGGTACTCGTCGAAACTCACCTGCAGGATCACTTCGCTCGGGGCGGCATGCCTGGGACGGGCGCGGCGTGCCTCATCCAGCGTGTGAAAAAGGGCATCGGCCTGCTCGAGGGTGGTCGCGGTGGCGCCGTTCAAGAGGATCGCGAAGGCACGGATGTGGGTGAGTTCCCGGATCGCTTGCGTAAAAAGCGGCAGTTGATCGTGCAGTTCCCCGCCGGTGAACAGCAAGCTTTGGGTCATCTGGTCGATCCAACGCAGGGTCGGCATGGGATCGGGCAGGTTTTTCATCGGATCGCGCCAGACGAACTGGCAGTGGCGGCAGGATTGTGAACAGGCCAGGCGCGGGATGAACCCTACCTTGGGCCATGCCGGCGGGGTTTCGGGCGTGGGCAGGGCATCGATCAGGGCGATCCGTTCTTGATCCGCGCTGCCGCCCATTGCCCGCGAGGTCTCTTTTTGGGCCTGTTGGACGAGACGGATCCCCTCTTGCAGCGGCGGGTGAATGATTCCGAGGGCACGCCACCCATCCAGGATGGCGCCAATCGGATCGGTGGGATGGGTCGCGCGCCAGGCGGCGAAGGCCTGGGCCTTGGGGTGGTCGATGGGCTGCCGTGCCCAGTGGTCCAGGAAGGCGGCGACCAGGGTGGCCGGAGATGGGCTCTCGGCGAGAAGCCTGGCCAGCCACTGATGCTCCGGGTTGCGGGAGACGGCGAGCACCGCGCCGCGCCAGGCGGGATGGATTTCGCGCGCCAGCCACTGTTGGGCGAAGAGGGCGGCGAAAATTCCCGCTGGGCCGGCATCGTGGGTGCGGTTGAAGCGGTTGACCGCCTCCATGAACCGGGTTTGGTTGCGGGCGAGAAACGCCTGTTCCATGGGGGATGGGGCAGTGGTCATGACGGTGGAATCCAAGGACAACCGGAAGGGGTGCGATCGGGCGTGATGGAAACTAGCAGATCCGCGTGCGCGGGACAATCGTTCACCGGGTTTTGTCCATCCAGGTGAACATTCGGACCAGGCCCCGCACCAGGGGGGTGAGGAGCAGATCCAGGGGGGTGAGATCGAGCAGAGGCGAGAGCAGCCGATCGTTGAGCAGCAGCAGAGGGTGGATGCCGGGGGGGCGCAGCGGCGTGGCGAGCAGATCCACCAGGTAGAAGCCTTGCCAGAGCAGGGAGCGCCGCATGAAGCGGGTCATGCGATACCAGCGCCGCCAGACGATCCAGGAGTTCTCCTGACCGTCGTGTTGGCGGATGAGGCGCAGAAACGGCAGCAGTCGCAGGGGGGCCGTGGTATCCTGGCTGCGGTAGAGGGCCGGGGCGGCGGCGAGGAAGGTCGAGAATTCCGCATGCCAGGCGGCGAGGATCAGGCCGTTGAGCAGCGCGCGTTTCACATACCCCTCTTTCCGGAAGCGGCGCGCCGAGGTTTCGATCTGGCCGGGCAGGGTGATCCACAGGCCGTTCCTGGCCACCCGGGCGGCGAAATCCACATCCTCCAAAAAGGGCCGTTCCTCGGCAAAACCTCCCAACGCGTCAAAAAAGCGTTTGGAAATGAGCATCCCTCGATCCCCGAAAATGCATTCCGGACGGTCCAGAGCGCTTTTGGCCTCGAACCAGGCCAGGATTCGCGGGGGTCGGAAGGGTGGATCCACGAAGTGGATGGTGAAGTGTCCGGCCAGACGCTCCTCCCACCGGATGGATGGGGGGAGTTCCCCGTCACCCCCGGATCGTGGCGTGCGCCGGCGGGGGTTCTCCGTTAGGCGGGCGCGGGCCGCGTCGAATCGCGCCAGTCCATTTTTCAGCAGTTCGGCATGGGGGAGCCCCGAATCCGCGTGCAGGAACAGCAGCATCTCTCCGCGCGCCAGGCTCGCCGCCTGGTTCATCTGCGCCCCCCGTCCCCGTTGAAGGACCGTGATCACCCGCGCGCCAAGCTCCGTGGCGATGATCTGGGTGCCGTCGCTGGAGTTGCCGTCGGCGACGAGGATTTCGAGTTCCACCCCGCGTTGTGCCCGCAACTGACCCAGCAGGGCTGGGAGGGTTCGGGCTTCGTTCACGGTGGGAATGATGACCGACAGACGGGGAGCGGACATGCTCGACCTTTTGTAAATCGGAAAAATTGGGTATGGTGACCCGAGCATAACCGCCAGCCAACCTTTTTCCAAAGGATGATGCTTCGTTGAGCACCCTGGCCCGCTGGATTTATTCCCTGGTGATGGGTATCTCCCTGCTCGTGGTGTCGCCTGCCTCCGTGATGGCGGAGGTGAATGATGGCGCCTTGGGTCGGCTGATCGTGTTCACCACCGAGTATTGTCCCTACTGTCAGGAGTTCATGCGCACCGTCGGTCCGGTCTACGCCAAGACCGAGGTGGGCAGACGCTATCCCATGGAGATGGTGGACAACTTCTCCCCATCCAAGGAGTGGGAGACGCGGGTATGGGAGATTCGCTTCTATCCAACCTTTCTGTTGCTCGACGGCCAGGGTCGGGAGTTGGGTCGGTTTCGCGGATATCGCGGCGAGGAGCCGTTCTGGAGCGAACTCGAGACGATTGCGCGGCGTGAGCCGAAACCCTGAAGATTCATTCTCATTCTGATTGGGAGTTACGAAAGAACCATGTCGTTCTTTGCCCGTTTGAAGGAGGGTCTGGCCAAGACCCGACAGATTCTCACCACGCCCATCGACGAACTGTTCACCGGTGGCAAGGTCGATGAGGGGTTGCTCGAGGAGTTGGAAGAGCATCTGGTCATGGCCGATTTCGGGGTCGAGACCGCCGCCCGCATTGTCGCGGAGGCCAAGGATCGTCTGGACCGCAAGCAGCGCAAGGATGCCGATGCCATGCGCGAGTCGTTGCGCGACACCATCTTCGACCATCTGGAGGCGGTGCAACGGGCCGTGCCGGTACCGGAGCGGGTGACCCCGTGGGTGGTGCTGGTGGTGGGGGTGAACGGGGCGGGCAAGACCACCACCATCGGCAAGCTGGCGGCCTATCTCAAATCCAATGGCGATCAGGTGCTGCTTGCCGCCGGGGATACCTATCGGGCCGCGGCGGTGGCCCAGTTGCAGAAGTGGGGGGAGCGGTGTGGCTGTCCGGTGATCTCCCAGGGCCAGGATGCCGATTCCGCCTCGGTGGTCCACGACGCCCTGGCCGCCGCGCGGGCACGGGGATTCGACGTGCTGATCGCCGATACCGCCGGACGGTTGCACACCAAGAGCAACCTGATGGAGGAGTTGAAAAAGATCAAGCGGGTGCTCGGACGGCTCGATCCCGCGGCCCCGCACGAGACGTTATTGGTGCTCGACGGCACCACCGGCCAGAATGCGGTCAGTCAGGTGCGCAAGTTCCACGAGGCGATCGGCATCACCGGCCTGGTGATCACCAAGCTCGACGGCACGGCCAAGGGTGGGGTGGTGGTGGGGTTGAGCGAGCAGTTCAAACTGCCGGTGCGTTATATCGGCGTGGGTGAGGGGTTGGAGGATCTGCGCCCCTTTGATGCGCGTCAGTTCGTGGAGGCGATTTTTTGATCGTTCGAAACCTTTTCGCGACAAGGAGTCGCCTCGTGTTGCTTCGTTTGCCTTTTGTCCTGTTGTCGGGGTTGATGCTGTTGGCATCGGCCCATCCGGTCACAGCCGCCGACGAGGCGTCGGTGGAGATCTTCCGGGGCCATTTCGCGGTGCTCGAACGGGATGGCCCGCTCGATACCCTGCTGGACCGCTCCACCTGGCCGCAAAACGACTTTTTGGCTTCCTATCTGGAACTCGAGATCCTGATGCATCCGGATCTGCCGGCGGCCACGAGTCGCTTGCGGGATTTTTTGGAGCGTTGGCCGAACCATCCCCAGGTGGATCGGGTGGTGAAACTCATCGAAAAGCGCATGCTCGAGAGCGGCGGTGAGGTGGCGGAAAACTGGTTCATGGCCCATCCCGGCAAGAGCGCGCCGGCGCGACTGGCGCAGGTGGGGGGGCTGTTGCGACAGGGCAAGGGCGAGGAGGCCTTTGTGGTGTGGCGCGAGCTTTATCGCGAGGGGGTGGATCTGCTCTCCAAGACCCCCCTCGATCACCCTTTCTGGCCGCGTCCGCAACCAGCCGACCACGAGGCCCGCGCCCGTGCCCAGGCCGGCAAGGATGGTCCCGGACTGGCCATCACCCTCACCCGTCTGTCCGAACCGCGTCGCACCTTCTTCCAGGCCTTGGAGTTGGCCCGCAAGGGGGATGGGGCGTTCGCGCAACTGCTGACCGGGCTGGAGTTGAAACCCGCCGAGAACCGGGAGTTGTGGCGTGAGCTGTTTGAATTTGTCCAGAAGCAGGGGGGCGTCACCCGCATGCGGGAGATGCTCGAAGGGCGCGAGGGGGCCCAATTGGGCGACGAGGAGCGGCGCAAGTACCGTTATTGGCTGGGCAAGCAGTTGGTGTACGCCAAGAAGGAGTATGCGGCGGCGCTTAAGATTCTCGAGGAGAATGTCCGCGAGAAGGGGGGAACCCTGGAGGATTCGGCGTGGCTGGCCGGGTGGAGCGCCTTGAAACTCGGCGATTCGGTTCGGGCGTTGGCTCATTTCGAGCGTCAGGCTGCCGAGGGGGTGACGCCGGAAGGGCGTTCCCAGGGAGGCTACTGGGCCGCGCGGTTGACCCCCGAGCCGGAGCGGCGGAGTCATTGGCTGGAGGTGGCGGCGCGTCATCTGGATAACATTCACGGCCTGGCCGCCAAGGAGGAGTTGACCGGTGGCCTGCCGACCCTGCCCGAGGCCGAGCCGGCCTGTCCGGATCAGGGGGAGAAGCCGAAGCTGCCGGCAGGGGAGTTGGTGGGTTTGGCGTGGTTGGGCCAGGTGGGGCGCGACTGGTATGCGGGTCCGGAGATTCAGCGTCTTGGCGAGCGGTTCGGATTGAGCACCGAGGAGCGGTTGTGTCTGGCGTTGCGGTATGGGGTGTCCGAGTTGGCCCTCAAGCTCGCCCACGAGTTGCAGCGCAAGGAGCGGATCTTCTGGCGTGGTCTGTTCCCGATGCCCCGATGGGTTCCGGAGGGTGGCTGGACGGTCTCCCAGGCGTTGATCTGGGGTACGTCGCGTCAGGAGAGCCGTTTCTTCCCCCGCGCCGAGTCTTCCGCCAAGGCCTACGGGGTGATGCAGTTGATGCCCGAGACCGCCAAGGGGGAGGCCAGACAGTCCCATTTTCCCGAGGCCACGCGCATGCGTTTGCAGATTCCCGCCTATAACATGGCTTTGGGGCAGGCCTACATGAAGCGCATGCTCAAGCAGTTCAATGGCGATGTGGTGTTGGCTCTTGCCGGGTACAACGCCGGTCCGGGGCGCGCCAGGCAGTGGCAGGAGGAGCGGGCGCGGCTGGATCCCATGACCTTCATCGAGGGGATTCCGATCACCGAGACCCGCACCTATGTCAAACGGGTGTTGACCGGCATGGCGGTCTATCAGGTGTTGTCCGGGGGATCGGCCTCGATCAAGGCGGATATGGCGGTCGGCGGGCCGGGTGAGGCGGTGTTGGCCCCGGCTGGCAACGAGGGACGGTAATCTTCATGGGTCGGGATCCGGTGCGTGTTACCCCGGATCCCGACCCATGACCACGGTTAAACCGCCGGTGTGTCGCCTTCGACCATTCCTATGATCCGCGCCACATAGCGGCGGGTTTCGCCCGGCATGGCCGAGGCGGGCTGCCGTTCCAGGTTGCCCATGCCCCAGTTGTAGGCGGCCAGCGCCGAACGGACGTTGCCGTCGTAGCGGTCCAGAAGGCGGCTTAAGTAGAGCGTGCCGCCCATGATGTTCTCCTCGGCGTTGAAGGCGTCCTTCACTCCGAGTTCGGCGGCGGTGCCGGGCATGAGCTGCATCATCCCCTGGGCGCCGGCGTGGGAGACCGCCTTGGGATTGAAGTTGCTCTCCACCTTGATCACCGAGCGGATCAGATCCGCGTCCACGCCGTACCGTTCCGAGGCGCGTTGGATGATCTGTTCGTAGTTCCCCCCTTCGAGTTTGGGTTGGATCTTCTGGGCCGGATCCGCCGGTGCGAGGGTCTTGGCATGCCGGATGGTGCCGGTGGCATACCCTTGCGGCAGGGAGTTCGGGATGCCGCGGCTCATCAGCACCTCATCGTCCCCGCCGGCAAGGGTATTGCCGCCGGACAGGGAGGTCGGCAATCCGCCGATGGACTCCTTGGCTTGGCGCAGCGATGCCATGACCGCCTCCACCAGGGCGTTCACCGAGGCGGTGGTGAGTTTGTTGTTGCCATTGGCGCCGGCGCGTTCTCCAACGGCCTGCATGAGCAGTTCGTTGAACGGACTGCTGCTGTTCGGGGCGAAGGCGCGCGGGCGATTGTCCCGCGAGCTGGTGGCCTGGAGGGAGAGATCCGGCATGGTGAGGGGCGTTGTCGTCATCGTTGTCACCTGACATACTGATGGTTTGGGATGAACGACAACTTGCAAATTTCACGCCACGCCAAATTCTGATCATTCCGACGGTGCGGGAGCATGATGCGTCACCGCGCCGTCGGGAATGTTTCAAACGTTTTTCTGGCTCAGCCCGCGACCGGCAACCGGTCGAAGAAGCGGGCCCGATAGAGCACCCGTTTTTCGCTGTCGGGCGGATCGGAGAAGGCGGCGCGGGTGTGTGGCACGTTGTTGCTGATGAGTCCCCAGCCACGTTCCAGCCGACCCCGGAACTGGATCGGGTTGCCGGAAGCAAACAGGCCGCGGACGATCTCCACCGCCTGGCGGGTGGTTTCGTCGTCGCGCCAGCGGATGCTTTTGACGCGGTTGGTGAAGCGCATGTGCAGGCCCGAGGGGGTGTATGAGAAGACCGGCCCGGTCCGTTCCGGGCGGGCGATGGCGCCATCGGATTCCAGGCGGGCCGGAATGGTCATCGCCTGCGGGTGTTGCAGGGCTTTCAGGGCTTCGGGGTGGTGATCGCGCAGGTGGATGTAGATCAGATCGTGGTCCACCAGGTCGTTCTCGCCCCCTTCGTGGGCGGGTCGTTCGCAGTAGAGGCAGAGGGCCTGGACCGGGTGGTTGATGGGGTTGTAATAGCCATCGGTGTGCCAGCCGATGGCGGCCTCGCGATAGGGGATGTAGTGGGCGAAGGGGGCATGGGCCGAGCCGCCGGGGGTGAGGGCGGAGAGTCCTTCGCCGTCGGCGCCCAGGTTATGGTCGATCTCCGAGATTCCCAGTCGTGCGGTCATGGCCGGGAGGGGATTCTGGTTGATCCGTTCCGGGTGGGTCAGACAAAAGAGCGCCATGTTGCTTTTGGCGCAGCGTGAGAGAAGCGCCTCGACCTCGCCGCGTGTCAGGTTGAACGGATCGCGCACCTCGACCACCAGGTCGGTGAGTTGGGTGGGATAATCGGTGAGTTTATGCTCTTTCCAGGCGCGGTAGTCGGCCTCGTGGTCGAGCGAAAAGGGTGTCATGGCTGGGTTGTTCTCCGGCGTTTGAATGTGAGTGGATGAATTTTCGCGTCCCCGAGGATATACCAGCCAGGTCGAAACCGTCACCGTGAATTCGAAACTGTCAGACGAGAGCCAAAATCATGCGCTTTTTCGCGGATCTGCACATCCACTCCAAATACTCCCGCGCCACCAGCCGGGATTGCGACCTGGAACACCTGGCACTCTGGGCACGACGCAAGGGGATCGCGGTGCTCGGCAGCGGGGATTTCACCCATCCGGGCTGGCTGGCCGCCATCGCCGAACAGACCATCGAGGCCGAACCCGGCCTGCGACGCCTTACCCCGGAGCTGGAACGCCGGGTGAACGAAGGTCTCGATCAGCCCAACGCGGTGCCGCGCGCGGGGGAAGCGACACGGTTCATGCTGACGGTCGAAATCTCGACCATCTACAAAAAAGGGGAGATGACCCGCAAGGTCCATCACCTCATCGGCGTCCCCTCCCTGGAGGCGGCCAAACGACTCAATCAACGCCTGGGCCGGATCGGCAACCTGAACTCCGATGGACGCCCGATCCTGGGACTCGATTCGCGCAATCTCCTGGAGATCACCCTGGAGGCCGATCCGGACGCGTTTCTCATTCCGGCCCATATCTGGACCCCGTGGTTCTCGGCACTGGGGTCGAAATCCGGCTTTGATTCGATTCAAGCCTGCTACGACGATCTGGCCGACCACATCTTCGCCGTGGAGACCGGACTCTCCTCGGACCCCCCCATGAACTGGCGCATCGCCAGTCTGGATCGGTACCGGCTGGTGTCGAATTCGGATGCCCACTCCCCATCCAAGGTGGCGCGCGAGGCGACGGTGTTTACCTCGGCCATGGACTACTTCGCCATGCTGCATGCCTTGAAAACCGGCGATGGGTATGCCGGAACCGTCGAATTCTTTCCCGAGGAGGGAAAGTATCACCTGGATGGACACCGGGATTGCCGGGTCTGCCTGGACCCGGTGGAGACGAAACGGTTGAACGGACTCTGCCCGGTGTGCGGCAAGGGGGTGACGGTGGGGGTGCTCAACCGCGTCGAGGAGTTGGCGGTGCGTCCCGAAGGGGGGGAACGACCGGCTACCGCCGCGCCGTTCATCTCCATGATCCCCCTGCCCGAGATCATCGCCGAGGTCGAGGGGATGGGGGTGACCTCCAACCGGGTCAACCGCGCCTACGATGAATTGCTGCGTCGGCTGGGTCCGGAACTCTCCATCCTGGAAGAGGTGCCGGTGGAGGAGATCCGTACCCACGGATCGGTCAGACTGGCCGAGGCGATCGCGCGGGTACGACGCGGCGAGGTGATTCGCGCCGGTGGCTATGACGGGGAGTTCGGGGTGATTCGGGTCTTCTCCGAGGAGAAACGCTCGGGGAGGGGCGCGGTGGGACTGTTCGCCCCCGGCGAGGTGGCGGAGCAGGCGCCCAAAACCCAGACGCCAGCGCGCAAAACCCCCGAGAACATGATCCCGGCACGCATGGCCGAGAAGCCTCGGCAGACCGAAACCACCCCACCCGCCACCACGGTGAATGGGCTGGACGAAACCCAGCAACAGGCCGCCGACCACGGTCACGGCCCCCTCTTGATCCTGGCCGGTCCGGGCACCGGTAAAACCCGCACCCTGACCCACCGGCTGGCCGGCTGGATCCGCGCCGGTGGTGTGCCGGAGAGCGGCTTGGCGGTCACCTTCACCAGGCGCGCCGCCGAGGAGATGCGCGAGCGCCTCGGCCAACTGCTCGACGTGGCGGTGGCGCGACGCATCCCGGTGATGACCTTTCATGCCCTCGGTTGGTCCCTGATCCGGCGCCATGCCACCCGCTTCGACTATCCGCGCGGGGTGACCATCGCCGGCGAGGCGGAGGCGGTGCGACGGCTGATGGAGGATCTGGGGGTGACCCGCGTCGAGGCCGTCAAACGGCTGGAGCAGTTCTCCCGATTGCGAAGCGGGGTGATCGGGGCCGGAGATCCCGAGGCCGGGGAACTCACCACCGCCCTGGCCTATCACCGCGCCGCCCTGCGCAAACGCGGCTGCGTGGAACTCGAGGATCTGGTTGCCCTGCCGGTCGCCTGGCTGGATGAGTCGCCGGATCTGGTCGCCGAACTGCGGGCACGGCATCGGGCGCTCTTCGTCGATGAGTTCCAGGATATCGACGCCAGCCAGTATGCCCTGCTGCGTCATCTGGTCGCGCCAGAGGGGGCGTTGTGCGCCATCGGCGATCCGGATCAGTCGATCTACGGCTTTCGCGGCGGGAGTCCGGTTTTCTTCGACCGTTTGCCCCGTGACTTCCCCGCCCTTGCCACGGTGCGTTTGGCCCGCAACTACCGCTCCGGGCAGGCGATCGTGCAGGGTGCCCTGGCGGTGATGGCGCGGGCCGAGGCGCGCCGTGAACGGGATCTGATCCCGATGCGCGCCGATGCGCGCCGCATCGTGCTGCACGCCGCCGCCTCGGATCAGGCCGAGGCGGAGTTCGTGGTCTCCACCATCGAGGGGTTGATGGGCGGACACGGATTCCAGGCCCTCTCCAGCGGTCAGGCGGATGGCCACGCCACCGGGGAGTACGCCTTCGCCGATTTCGCGGTGCTCTACCGCTCCGAGTCGTTGGCCGCACCCCTCTGTCAGGCGTTGGAACGGTCCGGAATTCCCTATCAAAAACGCTCCCACGCCCGCTTGCGCGAACACCCGGGGGTCAAGATCCTGCTCGAAGCCCTCGCCAAACGGGGTGGATCGGCTCCGCTGGTCGAACGGTTGAACGCGGTCGCGGCCTTGGCCGCCCCTGGCGATCCGGACGTGGCCCAGGCGTTGGCCTGGCTCATGCCCGCCGCCGAACGGCATGGGAGCGATCTGGAGCCCTTCCTGGCCGAGATCGCCTTGGGGGCCGAGGTGGATTGGCTCGATCCTCGTGCCGAACGGGTGGCCCTGTTGACCATGCACGGCTCCAAGGGGCTGGAATACCGGGTGGTGTTCGTGATCGGCTGCGAGGATGGAATGGTGCCTTGGCGTTGCACCGACGGGGAGGAGTCGGACGGGGAGTCGGTGGAGGAGGAGCGGCGCCTGCTGTTCGTGGCCATGACCCGCGCCCAGGAGACCCTGTTCTTGAGCTGGTCCCGCAAGCGCTTCTGGCGCGGCACGGTGCAAAACCGGACGATCTCACCCTTTATCGAGGCGCTGGACGAGGGGTTGATCGAGCGGCGCAAGGGGCGCGTCGGGGCCCCGCGCAAGAGCAAGCCCATGGCCGGTCAGTTGTCGCTCCAATGGGAGTAGAGGGACGCTTGACGTGACGACAGGGTGGTGACGGCGGAGGATCCAGAATCGCCCCGTTCAATCGCCTGCGCGGCGCGGATCGTCCTTATCCCTCCCGAACCTCCTTGGGATCCAGCCGGATCCGCGCCTTCTCCAGATAGAGATAGATCACCGGCGTGATGTAGAGCGTCAGCCACTGGGAGAGCAGCAGACCGCCGACCACGGCCAGACCCAGGGGTTGACGCGCCTCGCCCCCCGCCCCCATGCCGAGGGCGATGGGCAGGGTGCCGACCAGGGCCGCCATGGTGGTCATCATGATGGGACGGAAGCGGACCAGGCAGGCCTGGCGGATCGCGGTCAGGGCGTCGTCGTTGCCATGGCGGCGGGATTCGACGGCGAAGTCGATCATCATGATGGCGTTTTTCTTCACGATGCCGATCAGCATGATCAACCCCACGAAGCCGTAGAGGTTCAACTCCAGGCCGAACAGTTTCAGGGTGAGCAGCGCCCCGAGTCCGGCGGCGGGCAGCCCGGAGAGGATGGTCAGCGGGTGGATGTAGCTCTCATACAGCATGCCGAGTACCAGATAGATCACCAAGACCGCCAGTCCCAACAACCACCCCATGCCGGCCAGGGACGATTGGAACACCTGCGCCGATCCCTGGTAGCTCGCGGCGATGGTATCCGGCATGCCCATTTTGGCACGCGCCTGGTTGATCGCCTCGATGGCCTGTCCCAGGGAGACCCCCTGGGACAGATCGAAGGAGAGGGTCACCGCCGGCAGTTGTCCCAGGTGGTTGATGGATGCCGGGCCCACGGATCGGGAAATGCGCGCGATGGATTCCAGCGGGATCAAGGTGTTGTTGGCGCCGCGCACATGCAGCAGGGCCAGCACCGACGGATCGGTCCGGTAGGGTTCATCGAGTTCCAGAAGCAGGGCGTATTGATTGCTCGGGGCATAGATGGTGGAGATCTGTTTGGGTCCAAAGGCGGCGTAGAGGGTTTTTTCGAGCTTTTCCGGGGTAATGCCCAGGGTGGCGGCCTTGTCCCGGTCGATTTCGACCATGGCTTGGGTCTTGGCGAGCTGCATGTCGGAGGTGACGTTCAGGAATCCCGGCAGATCGCGCAGGCTCTTCTCGACCTTTTCCGCCCAGGCGTAGAGTTCGCCGGTATCGGTCCCCTGGAGGGTGAATTGATACTGGCTCTTGGTGAGTTGCGTGCCGATGCGGATGACCGGCAGGTTCTGGATGAAGGCCTTGATGCCCGGAACCTGGGCCAGTTTCGGACGCAGACGCTTGACGATCTCATCCGCGTGGGGGCGCTCTCCCGAGGGTTTCAGGCGCACGAAGACGCGTCCGTTGTTGAGAGAGGAGGCGGACGCCCCGCCGCCGATGAAGGACATGGCGATGCTCACCCCCGGATCGGCGCCGATGATCTCCGCGACTCTCTTTTGCCGTTCCACCATGGCCTCGAAGCCGATCTCCTGTTCGCTTTCGGTGAAACAGAGCAGTTGTCCGGTATCCTCGCTGGGCATGAACCCCTTGGGCATGTCACGACCCACCTGGACTGACCAGGCGACCATGAGAACGAAGAGGATCAACACGATGCGGCGATGGGCCAGGGACCAATCCAACGATCGGGCATAGGCGTTACGGGTGGCCTGGAAAACCGCCTCGCTGCCGCGGATCAGCCAGTTGGCCCGTTGCGGTTTGTGGGGTTTGAGCAGGCGCGAGCAGAGCATGGGGGTGAGCGACAGGGAGACCAGGCCGGAGAGGACCACCGAGGCCATGATGGCGATGGCGAATTCGTGGAGCAGTCGTCCGAGGATGCCGCCCATGAAGAGCACGGGAATGAAGACCGCCGCCAGGGAGAGGGTCATGGAGATGATGGTGAAGGCGATCTGTTTGCCGCCGATCAGGGTGGCCTGCCAGGGTGAGAGTCCCTCTTCCTCCATGTGGCGGGAGATGTTCTCCAGCATGACGATGGCGTCATCCACCACGAAGCCCACCGACAGGGTGAGAGCCATGAGGGAGATGATGTTGATGCTCATGTGCATCTGGAGCATGATCGGGAAGACCCCGACCAGGGAGATCGGCAGGGCCAGGCTCGGGATCAGGGTGGCCGAGGCGTTGCCCAGGAACAGGTAGATTACCAGCACGACCAGAAGCAGCGAGAAGAGCAAGGTGAGTTGCACGTCGTGCACCGATTCGCGGATGCTTTGCGAGCGGTCGTAGAGCACCTCCACGGAGGTGGCGGCGGGGAGTTGCTGGCGCAGGGTGGGGACCAGGGCGCGGATCGAGTCGGCCACGGCGATGGTGTTGGAGCCGGGTTGGCGCTGGATGGCCAGGACCACGCCGCGCACGTTGTTGAACCAGGCGGCGGCCAGTTCGTTTTCCGGTCCATCGACCACGCGGGCGATCTCGTGCAGATGCAGTGGCACGCCGTTTTTCTGGGTCACGACGATGGAGCGGTAGCTTTTGGCCGAGGGTGGGCGTTCCGGGGTCTCCAGGGAGATCATGCGGCTGGCGCTCAACAGGTAGCCGGTGGGGACGTTGGGGTTGTTCTGCTGGATGGCGGCCTCCACGTCGTCGATGGCCAGCCCGTTGATCGCCATGGCGCGGGGGTCGAGCCGGACGCGCACCGAGGGGTTTTGTTTGCCGTAGATGCTCACCTGGGCCACGCCGGGTAGGGTGGAGATGCGTTGCGACAGGGTGGTGTCGGCGAACTCCGAGACTTCGGTCAACGGCAGGGTTTCGGAGGTGAGGGCCAGATAGAAGATGGGCAGATCCGCCGGGTTGACCTTGCGGTAGTAGGGCGGGGTGGTGAGGTTGTTGGGCAGGCGGCGTTGTGCCGAGGAGATGGCGGCTTGCACGTCCTGGGCCACGGAATCGATGTCCCTGTCGAGGGTGAATTGCAGGGAGATCTGGGTGGTTCCCAGGCCGCTGCTGGAGGTCATGGAGTCCAGCCCCGCGATGGTGGAAAACTCCTTTTCCAGGGGCAGGGCGACCGAGTTGGCCATGGTCTCCGGGGAGGCGCCGGTGAGGGCGGCGGAGACCTGCAGGGTGGGATAATCCACCGTGGGCAGGGCCGAGACCGGCAGTTGCCGGTATCCCAGGATGCCGAACAGGAACAGTCCGGCCATGGTCAGGACGGTCGTGACCGGGCGGTGGACGAAAAATCCGGTAATATTCATGTCATGGACACCGGTGCGCAGTGTGGAGGGGGTTTATTTGGACGCCTGAGGCTCTTTGTTGGCCTTGTTGTCCGGGCTTCCCTGGGCGATTTCCACCTTGGCGCCGGGTTTGAGTCGCCACTGTCCGACCGTGACCACGTTCTCGCCGGCGGAGACCCCGGAGGCGATGACGATCTCATCCTTGTCCTCCTGGGCGATGGTCAGGGGGCGGGATTCGACGCTCAAGTCATTTTTGACCACATAGACGAAGGGGCCGCTCGAGCCGGTCTGGACCGCCCGGGCCGGGATCACCAGGGCATCGGGACGCTCGGTGAGTTTCAGCTTCAGGGTGACGAACAGGCCGGGCCAGAGTTGACGGTCGCCGTTGGCCGCCTGGGCCTTGAGGCGGATGGTGCCGGTCTGACGATCGACCAGGTTGTCGAGGGAGAGCAGGGTGCCCGGCACGCTGGGACCGTTGCCGCGATTGGGCTGGATCTCCAGGGTGAGGGGTGTTTTGGCGTGATGGTCACGGATTTCCGCCAGATGGGACTCGGCGACCGTGAAGGTGACGCAGATCGGATCCATCTGTTGCAGGGTGACCAGCGGATTGGTGTCGTTGGCCTTGACCAGGTTGCCAGGCTGGATGAGGATCCGACCGGCCATGCCGGTGATCGGGGCGGCGATGCGGGTGAAGGTCAACTGCAACTCTCCCTCGGCGAGGGCGGCGCGATCGGAGGCGACCGTGGCCTCGGCGGCCTGGCGGGTGGCGATCATGCCGGCCAGGGTCTCTTCGGAAGAGAGGTTCTGTTTGTTGAGCACCGTCTGGCGATGCTCCTTGGCGCGGGCGTTTTCCAACAGGGCCAGATCCCGTTCCAGATTGGCCTTGAGCTGCCGGAGTCGGTATTGGAAGGGGCGGTCGTCCAGGTCGAAGAGCGGCTCTCCTTGTCGAACCTCCTGGCCATCGACGAAGTGGGCCTTGACGATCTCCCCGTCCACGCGGGACTTGATCGCCACCGCGTGGCAGGCCTCGGCGTTGCCCATGGCCTGGATGGTGACGGGCCGACTGGCCTGGACCACCGGTGCCACGGTGACCAGCACCGGGGGTGGTCCGGCGGGTTTGACGTCGTTTTTCTCCGTGGAGCAGGCGGTCAGCAGTAAGGGTGTCACGACCACCATTTGGAATGCGAACCTTGTTGGAACCGGTTGCATGAGTCTCTTGCCTCGTTTCTGGATGACAGGTGGAGCGTTCCCGCACGGGTTTTGCCTGGGGTGTGCGCAGGCGTTGAATTTGGGAATCCCGTGACCGCGCGCATCAATCCTGGACCGATGGTGCAGTATAGTCCCAGCTTGACCGGTTGACTACCGGTTGCGACAGGGAATGTTCGATTGAAGCGGGAATGGATGCCCATGAGGATTTTTTTTCACCTGGTACGGCAAGATGCATTTTTTGCCGTCATGAGGGTGTGGTACAATGGAAAATATCCAATGATGGCGTCAGGGAAACTTGGCGCGGCGTGGAATTTTCGAGGATCTCCCGGATGTGCTTGCCGGGTGAACCGAGGGGCTTTCCCCATCATGATCGGTCAGTCTTGAAATCTTGAAGGGCAGCGCGGATGGATCTACTTCTCACCGGCGGCATGGGCTACATCGGCAGTCACGCGGCGGTCGTCCTGACCCAGGCCGGTCATCGGGTCGTGCTCTATGATAACCTTTCCAACAGCGCCCAGGTGATGGTCGAGCGACTGGAACGAATCACCGGCGTTCCCCCCCTGTTCGTGGACGGCGATGTGCGGGATACCGATCGGCTCCGGCACACTCTGCGCCACCATGCCAGCGAGGCGGTCATCCACTTCGCGGGGCTCAAGGTGGTCGGGGAGTCGCTCGACATCCCCCTCGACTACTACGCCAACAACGTCCAGGGGTCGATCAGCCTCCTGCAAGCCATGCGGGAGGTGGGCACCCGCGCCATGGTTTTCAGCAGCAGCGCGAATGTCTATGGCGAGCCGCGCTATCTGCCGGTGGATGAGGCCCATCCCACCGGGGTCACCAACCCCTATGGTCGCACCAAACTGCAGGTCGAGGAGATCTTGCATGATCTGGCCCGCTCCGATCCGGCGTGGCGGATCGTCTGTCTGCGCTACTTCAATCCGGTCGGTGCCCATGAGAGCGGGCTGATCGGCGAAAATCCCCAGGGGATCCCCAACAATCTCATGCCCTACATCGCCCAGGTCGCCACGGGGAAGCTGGCCGAGCTCCGGGTGTTCGGCAATGATTATCCCACTCTGGATGGCACCGGCGTGCGGGATTTCATCCATGTGATGGATCTGGCCGAGGGACATGCCAGCGCGGTGGGGTACTTGAGAGAACACGCCGGATGGCAGGTGATCAATCTGGGTACCGGCCAGGGGTACAGCGTGCTCGAGATGATCCGGGCCTTCGAGGCGGCCAGTGGTCGTCGGGTGCCGTATCGCATCGCGCCGCGTCGTCCCGGTGATTCGGCCAGTTGCTACGCCAATCCTGAAAAGGCGCGCAGGGTTCTGAACTGGACCGCCCGGCGGACACTGGCCCAGATGTGCGCCACCACCTGGGCGTTTCACTCCGGCGCGGGCGGGAAGGGGGCCGCATGATCCCCGAACCTCTGGTCAACCCGATGGCGTCGGATCGACCCGAGGGGATCTCCGCGATCCTCATGGGGCGCGACGAGGCGCGATTTCTCCCCCTCTCCCTGCCGCCGCTGCGCCGCGCGGTCGATGAGATCGTCTTCGTCGATACCGGCTCCACCGATCGCACGGTGGAGATCGCGACAGAGTTTGGGTGTCGGGTGTTTCATCTGCCCTGGAACCAGGACTTCTCCGCGCCGAAGAATCTGGCCCTGGACAAGGCCGGGTATCGCTTCATCCTGAATGTGGATTGCGACGAGGTGCTCGTCGATGATCCGGAGTTTCGCGCGCGCATCCTGGGCCAATGTCGCGCCTCGCGGGCGCCGGCCTGGATCATCCGCATCGACAACCTCATGGCCGACGGACAGATCCATCCCAGTCAGGCGTTGCGGCTGTTTCGCAACGATCCCAGGATCCGTTTCCGCAATCCGGTGCATGAGGGGATCGCCGAGTCGGTCTATCAACACTGGCCGAACCTGCCTCCCGAACCGGTCGGCGTGGTGCTGGTTCATCACGGCTACAGCGCCGGACTCAACAAGGAGAAGATCCGTCGCAACGTGCGGATCCTGCGCAAGTGGGTGGCCGACGATCCGGGCACGGTCTACGGTCGCTACAAGCTGGGCATGAACCTGCGTTTTCTCGGATTTGCCACGGAGGGGCTTTTTCATCTTGAGCAGGCCATCGAATTGGCCGACAAGGATACGGATCGCGGCAGCCTGACGTTTTTGGAAGAGTTGGTCACCAACGGCTATCGCGCTTGCGTGGAGGCCGGTCTGCCCGACAAGGCCGAGAGGATCAAACAGACCGTCAGCGCCTGGTAGTCAACACCCCCTGTCACAAGGACACTTTATCAAAATCATGATCATCGGACCCCGTGCCATCGTCACCCCGCGTCGCAAGATCCCCTTGAAAATCCCGGAAGGGATGTCTGCCGTGGAGTTTTTCAACAGCGCCGCCAATCTGGAGCACCTGGCCAAGGAGAACGGCCTGCTCGTCAACGAGGAGGGGTTTCTGCTCTATCGCAAGCTGCTCGGACATAGCGTCGAGTTCGATACCTCGATCATGCTCGACACCTCGCGGCGCATCCTCGATCCCTTGGGTCGCCCGGTGCGCCGTGATCAGTTGAGCAAACAGCAGAAAAACGTCTGGAGTCGCATGACCCAGATCATCTTTGAATACATGCTGGAAAAATATCCGGATCCGGCCAAGGCCTTGATCCTGTGCGGCGAGGCGAGTCTGGATGCCACCTGGCCGCTCAACAAGCCGGGGGTGCCGAGCATCCGGATGATCCACAACCATTTCGTCGTTTTTCCTCAAGCCGCCATCGCCAATGCCCCCCTGGCCAATCCGGACGATCCCAATCTCACCGACAGTGGACACAACAGTCTGTTCTTGCGCCATCTGTCCGATGTCTACCGCCGGTTTCTGGAGGTTCTGGACTTGAAGATCCTCAAACCGGTGGAGGACGACTCCGCGCGCATCGCGGTGACCGGCTTTCCCCAAGGTCTGCCGAGTTGGGAGGTGACCGGCGGCTTCGAACAGTTGGGCAATCCCTGTTTCTGGACAGAATACGATTTGATTTTGAAAGGTTTTCTCGATTTCTATCGCACCTTCTTCGCCCAGGTCTCGACCCGTGGGGCCGGCATTCCGGAGGGGGTCTATTTTCCGGAACAGGTGGAGAAGATCCTCCTGTTCAGCAACCAGTTCGCCCAGGTGGCGCGGGACGTGCGGGATCATGTCAAGGCCGATCCCCGTTTCGCCAACGACATCCGTTGGCGTCCGGCCTACAAACAGATTCTCTACCGGGATGATCACGACCGGCTCATCGTCACCATCAGTCAGAACTCGGTGGGCAACGCCATCACCGAACTGTTGGGGATCGTGGTCAACCGCCAGGAGGACGAAACCGGCTACGACAACATCGAACCGGCATTGGTGGAACGGCTGCTCGAGGTGCGGCGTCGTCTGATCGCCGCCGACCTCGGCGAACCGATCCATGCCCCGGAGTGGCCCGACGGACGGTTCGTGGGACGTTGGAGTTGATCTCCTTGACCGTGGAACGCCCAAAATGAGTTCCACGGTCCGGGGGTGAGGGGGTTCTCCCCCCATCATGCACGTTTGTTGATCATCAGTGAGGATACCGATCATGGAACAGACCACCGAAAAAGAGTCACGTGTGATCCTGCCGGATAGCCCTGCCCGACGCCTGTGGAACTATCTGATACTGGCGTCCACCATCTGGTATATCTGGACCGTGCCGCTCTTTCTGGTCCCCAAGATCGGGGTGCCGGAGTGGTCGTATACCCTGAATCTGTTGTTGACCGCGATCTATCTGATGGACCTGTGGCTCAGCTTCCGCACCGCGATCATGGACGAAGGGGAGTTGTTGACCAAGCCCGAGGCGATCCGCGAAAAGTATCTCAAGACCTATTTTGTCAGTGATCTGCTGGCCACCATCCCTTGGGATCTGGCCTTGGTCATCCTGGGATTGCCGGAATTGGCGATGTGGGCCAGCGCGGTGCGCATGTTGCGGATTGTCCGTCTGCCGCATCTGTTGCAAGTCCAGGGGAGTGCCCTGCCGGCCACGGTGACCGAACAGTTGTTTGTGATGACCTTCTGGATTTTGACCATCACCAGTTGGTGCGCGAGCATCTGGATGATGATCGTCGAGCAACTGCCCGAGGATAATCTCAAGACCTTCATCATCAAGGGGTACTATTGGACCGTCACCACCATGGCATCGGTGGGTTACGGCGACATCACCCCGCAGACCGACGAAGGACGTCTGTTCGCCATGTTCGTGATGCTGTTGGGGGTGGCGATCTATGCGTACATGATCGGTCAAATCTCCACGCTGATCGTCAACTCCAATATCCTGCGCAAGCAGAACAAGGAGAAGATTGAACATCTGGCCGCCTTCATGCGCCAGTATGATCTGCCGGCAGCGTTGCAGAACGACATTTTTGGCTTTTACCGTCACTATTTGATGGAACACAGCGCCGGAGGGGCGGAGATTCTGCGCGATCTGCCGGCCAAGTTGAGCGAGCGGATTCACCAGCATGTCAACGTCCATCTGTTGCGGCGTGGTCATATGTTCAGCAAGGCCAGTCCGGAGTTGTTGGAGGCCCTCGGCGGACGTCTGACCAGCGAGATGTTCATGCCCGGCGAGGAGATCATCCACATCGGCGAGGTGGGTCGCGAAATGTACATTCTGGTGCATGGCGTGGTGGCGGTGACCAATCAAACCGGCGATCTGATCGCCAAGTTGCGCACCAAGGATGTGTTCGGCGAGATCGCCCTGTTGCAGGATACGGTGCGCATGGCCAACATCCGCGCCATCACCGCCTGCAACACCTTGAAGCTCGACAAGCAGGATTTTGATGAGGTGATGGCGGCTTTTCCGGAGTTTCGCAAGGAGTTGCGCAAGATTCAGATGCATCGCGTCGGCCTGGAATCCCCCAAGTCGGATGACGGTGCCACGCCCGCCGCCGGCGAATAGGAAAGAACATCCCATGACCGTACCCAAGGTTCGAACCAACATCCAGGCCATGTCGGCCTATGCGCCGCCCTGGACCGGTCTGGACCGGACCCGGTATCTGCGTCTGGATCTGAACGAAAACACCCGCGCCCTGCCGATGGAGATCCGTCCGGCTTTGGAGCGGCTCTGGGAGAGCGGGGCGGTGTCGCGCTATCCGGAGTATCAGGCGTTTTTGCCGAAATTGGCCGCCCATGTCGGGGTGGCCGAGGAGAACCTGATCATCACCAATGGCTCGGATCAGGGGATCGAGGTGCTGTTGCGGGCCTTTTTGAATCCCGGTGACGGCCTGGTGGTGGCGCGACCGGAGTTTCCGATCTTTTCCCACGTTGCCCAGGTCATCGGCGCCACGGTCCAGGGGGTGCCCTTCGATGCCGAGATGCGCTTTCCCGAGGCGCCATTTTTCGAGGCCATCGACGCCCGGACTCGGTTGATCGTGTTGATCAATCCCAACAATCCGACCGGAACCGCCGTGCCCGAGGGGGTGATTCGCGCGGTGTTGACCCATCACCCGGAGTTGCCGGTGATCGTGGATGAGGCCTATTACGAGTTCACCGGGGTGAGTTGTCTGGATTGGCTGGGAGAGTTCCCCAATCTGATCGTGGTGCGCACCTTTTCCAAGGCGTATGCCATGGCCGGACTGCGCCTGGGCTATGTGGTCGCCCACAAGGAGCTGATCCGCGAGCTGTACAAGGTGCGCGGTCCGTTCGATGTGAACGTCTGCGCCCTGGCGGTGGCCGATGCCCAACTGGGCCTGCCCCATGCGGCCCGGTACGTGGAGGCGGTGATGGGGGAGGGCAAACCGTTCGTCGAGGCGGCGTTGCGGGAGCTGGGGGTGAAGTTCTATCCCGCGGCGGCCAATTTCATGCTGGTCGAGCCCGAGGATCGGGATGGGGTGGTGGCCCACATGAAGAGCAACGGCATCCTGGTGCGCCCGATGGTAGCCCCCTCCCTGCTCAAGACCTTCCGCTTGACCCTGGGCCCATTGGAGGAGATGCAACGGTTCGTGGAGGTCATGAAGGGGTATTTGGATACGAATCGGGGTTGATTGGCGGAATTGTTTTGATGTGGCTGATGTGAGGCGTTCATCTTGAACGGGAAATGGGTATGGTTTTCTCGGATTCATGGGTGTTCCGTTGAATTGATGGCAGATTTGAGGTCGGAAGGATGCTTTCTTGGTGTGATTCCGGCCATCAGAGGGTAACGGAGTCGGCCATGCAGGAAGATGAATATTACCAGTACACGGATGAGTTCGACACGCCGTGGAAGGATATCCTGGTACCTTATCTCCAGGAGTTCCTGGCCTTCTTCCTG
>JADGAY010000226.1 GCA_015231775.1 Magnetococcales bacterium
AATAATCACCTTGTCAAGGCTTGGCACCAGCGTTTCTGATCTGAACGGTTACAAATCTTCAAATCCAGAAGAGATAGCTTGACGGATAAATTTTGTGCGACTAGTCAAATGCGTAACGAATGATGCTGCAATGTCAGCATCTACAGAAACCGACGTCCCTTTATTGAGAAGAGATATGAGCATAACTGCCATTTCTTTCTCATGGTTTGTAATTTTGTCGTCAAGTTGTTGAATCCCTGGAATCGCTAAGGATGAATAGAAGTCACGCTCGGCACCGATATTTTTTGTTTCAGTTAAAATACATTTTTCTTTTGTATAAACATACACCTGATTTCCCTTCTTTTTTTTAATGGCTGCGAATTTCCGTAGTAAAAACTGAGGAATATAGTGTTGTTTACGTCCAGACATGAAAACGCCCCCAACCTGTGACAGTATCCTAAAATCCGAATACAATATATTTTAATAAGCTTAATGATGATGATGATCATAACAAGAAAAGCCCATAGATGCAACACCTATTGTATGTGTCACCGTAAAATCAATCGGTATAGGATCCCCAGATTTGGAAGCTAGCAATCATGGGGTGGTGTGTGACGCTATCGAAGATGTGGCGTCTGTAGGCCGTTTCCCGTGGAATCTGGGGGAGTCTTGATTCATGAGGACACCATACCCATTCAGTTTATAGCCATAAGGGAAATGGGTATGGTGAAGGAATGGACCCACCTCCTTCACAAAGAACCTCTGCAGGTGAGCAAAAACACGGTCGAGCCGGTGAGTTCGCGGGGGGGGATTCGCGGTTGAGTGGTGCGGGGATGTCATCCAGTTCAAAATCACCGCGTTGGCGGTGGAGCGGGAAGACGCAGCTCCTGGGCGGGTGGGGCGACATACGGGAGGGGTGCCGGCGGTTGGTTCAGCTTCATGACGGTGAACATGGCCCCGATGATCAAGGCGGTTTGGGCCGCGAACATGCCGGATGTCCATTTGATGGTATCGGACTTGGCGGCTTCGATATCCCGTTGCAGATCCGCCTTGGTGGCTTCGATCCTGGCGTCCAAAGCCTTGATGTCCCGCTGAATCTCCAAGACGTGCGTATCCATCTTGGCTACATCGGCTTTGGTGGAGAGTTGATATCCAAGAATATCGGTCAACAGGTTCACCTGCATTTCGGCCTGCTCTTCGGTAAAGCCGGTGGCGACCATCTGCTTGACGAACTTGTGGGGGTCGAAAGCGGCGACGAGTCCAGACATGATGATTCACTCCCTGGATGGTGGATACGCTTCCAATAGTAATCGATACAAGCCAATCACGTCCACGAGAATCCTTGACCCCTGGCCGGGTCCGCTCCTTGGATTCATCCACGGGGCAGATCACCTCACAAGAGCGGAAACCGCACCCTTCAGACCATTGCGGTAATTTTGTGTCTGGAATCCGCCGTACCAACGCCAGCACCCAAGCCCCGGTCATGACCTCCGCTCAAACGCCCGCAACGAACCCCTCCACCGCCGCGATCAGCCCGGAGACCCGCTCCTCTTCCGGATCCGCGCCGTTGAACACGTTGCGTGCCACGGCCTGGCGCAAGGCCGACCCGTCGCCCGCGTCCCAGGGGGCCAGATAGGCGTCGCGGCGTCCCGTGGCCTGGCGCACCAGTTTTTTCATGCGTCGCGCCATGCTCAGATCGGTCACCCCTCGCTGGCGCAGACTCTCCTCGAGCCCCTCGAAGGTCATGTCCCACAGCGCCTGGGCCGCCTCGACCTCGCCACGATGATGCAACCGATGCACCACCCCGGCCACGAGCAGGATCATCACATCGAAACGCAACGGAAAATCATCCGTCACTTCAAGCCGATCCCCGGCGGTCCATCCCAACGCCACCGCGACCATCCGATCGTGCAACGCCATGATCCGGCTCCTGGATGGACGCTCGAACCGATTTTTCTCCTGATTTCGCAACAACCACCACATGGAAACTTGGCTCCCGCCTCCCGCCGAGGGTATCATACGGGGAACCGGTAACCACCGACTCCCTTCAAGACCCGGAAAGATCATGACCAAAAACTCCTATCGCACACCGCTGACCTGGACGCGCGCACTCATCGTGGCTCTTGCCCTGGCGGGCTGTCAAGCGCAGATCCACGAAAGCGGCATCATTCTCGACGAGGATGCCCTGCACCGCATCCACGCGGGCAGCACCACCCGCGCCCAGGTTCTTGAACTCCTCGGACCACCCACGATGGTCAATCCCTATCGCGGCAACCGATGGTTGTATGTTCAGGATCGGAAATTCAAGAACATGCAGCGCACCTTCGCGCGGGTCGCCAACCGGGTCGAAATCACCTTCGACCGCGCCGGCGTGGTCCAGGAGGTGCAAAAGAACTTCTCCGACAAACCCTGGGATCCCACCACCCTTCCGGAGGCCGACAGCGACAAGGGTTGGATGCACTGGCTCTGGGATACCCAATATGCCCATCCGGCGGTCAACCCGCGCGGAACGGGCCCATCCGATGCCGCGTCAACCGACAACCGCTCCGCTGGAAGCGCCGAGTCGGCCCCCTCTTTGGCCGACGAGAAAAAACCGTGGTGGAAATTCTGGTCCCGTGGCGAAAAAACCATCTTGACCCCCGCATCCACGCCCGCTCTGGAGGATCAACCCCCGCTCCACGATGGGGATGATGGCACCCTGCCCGGTTTTCTCGCCCCCTCGGAGCGACTGCGCGCCCCCTTGCCGGATCCCCTCGTCGGCGGGCATGGCCCGGATGGCGGGATGGGGCACCCGGATCCGCTCATGCCGGCACGGGACGAACTGCGCAAGGAGGCTGAAGAGGGGCTCAAAGGAAACGCCCCGCCCGAGGGTTCCACCAACCAACTCCAGGGTTCGGGACTCATCAAGGAATGAGCATCGCTCTCATCGGTGGAACCAGCCTTCTGGAATCGCGCCGTTTCCAGGACGCGGCCCCGCGCCGTATCCAAACCCCCTACGGCGCGGTCACCCTGCTCGAACAGGATGGACTGCTGTTCCTGCAACGCCATGGTCTGGGAACCTATCTGCCCCCCCATCTGATCAATCACCGCGCCAACCTTACGGCGTTGCACCTGGCCGGGGTCAAAAAAATCCTGGCCATCAGCTCGGTCGGCAGTCTGCGCCGGGAGATCCCCCCCGGAACCTTCCTGGTCCCGGACGATTTTCTCGCCCCACAGGTCAATCTCTCCCTGTTCGAGGACGCCCGAGGCCATCAAACCCCCGGATTCGACGCGGCCTGGCGTCGGCATATCCTGGATGCCTGGCACCAGACCGATCTCCCCAAACCCCATGAAGGGGGGGTCTACTGGCAGACCCACGGTCCACGTTTCGAAACCCCGGCAGAGATCCGCATGTTTCAACCCCATGCCCACGTCGTCGGCATGACCGTGGCCTCGGAGTGCATCCTGGCCGCCGACCTGAAGATCCCCTACGCCGCCTTGTGCGTGGTCGATAACCTGGCCAACGGCCTGGATGAAACCCCCATCACCTTCGCGGCCTTCAAGGAGCAGGTCAAGGCCAACGAGGCCACGCTGCTGCTCATTCTGGAAACCCTCCTGCTCTCGCTTTCGCCCTCGACATGAACCTCTTCATTCGCGACGCCCGCCTGCCGGATTGCCCGGAACCGGTCAACATCGCCATCCAGGATGGCCGCATCCTGGCCATCGGTCCGGAGGTCACCCCGCCCACCCCCGACATCCCGCACCTGGATGCCGGCGGTCTGGCCGCCACCCCCGGCCTGGTCAACGGCCACACCCACGCCTCGATGACCCTGTTCCGAGGTTTTGGCGACGACATGCCCCTGATGCAGTGGTTGCAAACCCGCATCTGGCCCGCCGAGGCCAAACTCGACGAAGAGGATGTCTACTGGGGGGCGCGACTGGCCTGCCTGGAGATGATCCGCTCCGGGACCGTGGCCTTCGAGGATATGTACTGGCACTTCCACGGCATGGCACGGGCGGTCGAGGATAGCGGCCTGAAAGC
>JADGAY010000034.1:0-15386 GCA_015231775.1 Magnetococcales bacterium
ATGATACTTCGTCTCAAGACGCGGGAAAGTAGGTCACTGCCAGGAAGTTTTTTTTCAATAACATGCTCAGGAATCCAATCAGCGTCATCCAAGCAAGACGCGATGCAAATCTCCGAAAAGCATGGATTATATAAGGCGCGATGAACGCGCGGCGCGGGTATCGCGGGATGGAGCAGTCAGGTAGCTCGTCGGGCTCATAACCCGAAGGCCGGAGGTTCAAATCCTTCTCCCGCAACCAAAAAATTGAAATATCTCGAAATAATGAAGCCGGTTGACATCAGTCTGCCGGCTTTTTTGTTATGCGCCCAGCAAGACGCACGCACTTGGAGGTGAAAGTCCCCTATTGGTGTGTCGAACGGATCGTCTGTGGGAATGTGTCAGGAACGAGTCCCCCGCAAAAAGCCATTTCTTGAAGGATCTTCTTGTCAATATATTGATTTTGCTTAATAATAGCTGTATTGAATGCCGGGTAAAGAGACTTTTTGCGTGAGGCCAGGAATCGATTGTCATCTTCATTTTTGTAGCTATAATAAATCCCATGCAGATTGATTTCGATCCCACAAAGGATGCCATCAACCTGGCAAAACATGGCGTATCCCTTGCGGTCGCGTCTGAATGCGACTGGTCGGCGGCGATCGCCAAGTCAGATCAGCGTGGCGATTACGGGGAGAAACGCATGATTGGCTATGCGCCGATCGGTAGTCGGTTGTTTTGCGTTGTTTTTTGTGGATCGGGGCGCGGTTCGCAGGGTGATCAGTCTACGCAAGGCCAACAGTCGGGAGGTCAAAGCCTATGTCCAATCGTGCTAGATTCCTGGAAATGCCGACCCCCGAGGAGGATGCCCGGATTGCCTTGGGCATAGCCTGCGATCCGGACACCTATGAACCATCGGACGCGGAGATCATGGCCATGCGTCCGGTGCGCAAGGGGCGTCCAGCCAAGGCGGATCGCAAGGTGTTGTTGTCAGTCCGCTATTCGCCGGAGGTGGTGGCGTTCTTCCGCGCCACGGGCGATGGCTGGCAAAAGCGCATGGATGATGTGCTGCGGGAGTGGGTGGCCACCCGTTCGGCTTGAGCTGCCCAAGGGCTGATCATCCTATCGCCGAATCATCCGCGAGGCGTTGCGGGCGGCCAGTTGCGGGTGATCAGCAGTTGGTTGGTGGGGGGAGTGCATCCGGCCTCTGTCCCAATTGTGTCCAAGATCGATCTGGTATCAGTCGGACATTCTCTTGAACTTTCAGGGGTTGGAAGGTGTCAAGCGACACGAACAATTGACCCCCTGGCGACATGAAGAATGGACCCTCCCTGCCGGATTATCCCCGTGTTTTGCCATCCGACCCGTTCCTGAAAGATGTTGAATGGTGTGCCGACCTGGGTATTTTTGCGTGTCGGTTGACAGTGATGGTGCGGCGGGGCGTGGTCGGTGTCAAGATATCGATTGACGACCCTGCAAGAATGTACATACAATTAGATGCATGGAAATCACCTTCGATCCGAACAAGAACATTCGGAACATCCGTGAGCGCGGGATTCCGTTCACCGATGCGGCCAGATTCGACTTCGAGACGGCATCGTTTGGCACGGACAGCCGATACGATTATGGGGAGAGGAGGCATGTGGCGATCGGGTATCTCGGGAATCGACTGCATGTGCTCTGTTTCGTGGAAACGGATAACGGCATTCGGGTGATCAGTTTCCGGAAGGCGAACGCAAGGGAGGCTAAGAGACATGGAAAACAGAAAACCATTGACGGATGAAGCGGGAGAGGTTCGGGAGTTGATGTCCGAAGATCTACGCAATTTTCGCCAGATCGATTCTTTGCCGCCATCGCTTGCGCGTAAACTGGGTGTGCGCGGTGCGCAAAAGGCCCCCACCAAGGAGCGGATTACCATCCGGCTTTCTCGCGAGGTGGTGGAGGCGTTTCGGGCAACCGGCAACGGCTGGCAATCGCGTGTGGATGACGTGCTGAAGGGTTGGGTTGCCACCCATTCGGCTTGACTTGGCTGAATATTGTGTCAAGAGGCTTGATACGCGGGCATGGCCGAAACCGGGAACGCAAACTTTACCAGGGATAAGCCATGATGACCAAAGAGGGGTTTGATTTCAGCAAGGCGAAGCGAGGTCCGATCCTGCCGCAAACCGGCAGAACCCGTATCACCATCGGTCTCTTCGATGATGTGCTCATGGCGTTTCGCAACCGTGCCTGGCGGCTGGCACGGGCTATCAGAGCATGATCAACGATGCCTTGCGGGAATACCTGGCAAATTCCAAGAAACCTTTGGAAGCGAAGCTTCGGCAGGTCATACGCGAGGGGTCGGGGGCGACCAGGTGTGGGTGATCGGCGTGGGATACCACTCCGCCGGCATTTTTGGTTCCGAGGGCGGCATTTTTGATCAACGCCGCTCTGCCCAGCGATGGATGCGGTTGATGATTTTTTTTTGCTCGGGGTCCGAGAGCGCCGCGTACAGGGGGATCGCCAGGGCGCGGGTTTGCATGGCGCGCAGGCCGGGCAGGTCGCCTCCCGTTGTCGCGTCCCCCCATGTCGCGGCTCCCGTCGTCAGGGAGGGGGTGAACCAGAGTGGCGCGGCGCAGCCGATGCCGGCCCGGCGCAAGAAGGTCTGCAAATCAGCACGGGCGTTTTCGTTACCCAGGAGCAGTTGAAAAATTTCCCATCCACGACCATCCGCATTGCGCGCGGACAGGATTCCCAGACCCCGCAACCGCAATCCCAGGTAGCGTTCGGCCAGTTCCGCGCGTCGCTCCAGACGGGATGGGAGGGCGGCGAGCAGGGCGCTTCCCAACGCGCTGGCCGGGCCAGACGGTGGCCGGGATCTTTTTTTGATCAGCGCTTCGATCAGGGAGGCATCGGTCGAGAGCAGCAGGCATCCCACGCCGACCGGTAGAATGCGCGGACCCTCGAGATTGACCATCTGCACCAGGCCGTGACCGATGCCTGGCAGCGGACGGGGGATCGAGGAGATCTCCTCCAGGATCACGGGTGCCGGGTCGGGTCTGCTGGCGTCACCTCTCCGCGTCTCTGTCCCATGTTGTGCGCCGGCGTCTGAATCCGGGCAGGGAGCCGGCAGGCCGAACGGGTGGTGTACCACCATGGCGCGGGTGATGCCGCGCCCTTCGGGTCGGGTCAGAGGGGCGCCGATGGCCACACCCGTCATGGGATCGATGTCCCGCCAGGCCGCGTGCAGCCAGTTGGCCGCCAAGGCTTCGCTCCAGGCCGGATCCAGCAGGGGATCGGTCTCCACCATGTCGCCGGAATGCCAGCCGAACAGCCCTTTCAATGCGCCAAGCGCTTCGTCATGGCGGGCAAACGCCACGGCGCGCCGCTCCCAGAGCCGCTCCCAACCTGCCTCCCAGGCGCGTGCGGCCAGGCCATCGACGAACGGCGCGCGCGTCACTTGGCGCAGGCAGGCCTGCCCGTCGGCATGGGTCAAATCCGGGCGATACAGAGGGATGGTGACGGGAAGAGGCAGGGATGACATAAGCCTATCGGTAGATCTCGCGTCGGTGGTCAACTTCCATCACGATCACGGTTACGATTTCATCGCGCAGTTGACACAACAGACGATAATCGCCTATCCGATAGCGCCACAAGCCGGTCAGTTCGCCTTTGAGGGCCTGTCCGCTCAAACGCGGGTCAAAACAACCATTCAGATGTTCTCGCAAAAAACGAAGGATGCGCGTTTGATCCCTTCGATCCAGATGCTCGATCTGTCTTGCGGCACCCGCACGGATTTCAACGACCCAGGCCAAGGCGTTGTTCCAGTTCGTCCAGGGTGATGGAAGGCTCTTCCCTGGCGAGAGCCCGCGCGGCGATCAGATAATCCTGACGATCCTCCACATACTGCATCACCGCGTCGCGCAGGCACTCGGCCACCGGTTTGTCCAACGCTTCCGCGATCTTGCGCAGATGCGACTCCACCTCATGATCCATGATCAGCGTCGGCATGCTCATACTTTGGATCCTTGTTTGATGATAAAGAAGGGACAAGGCTCATGCACCCAACGGCTTGAGCCGGGGGCGGCAATCGCCCCCGACCTTGGTGATGATTTCAGATGTTGCCTCCCTGTTTGACAGGCTCCTTAATTCCGGGTCCGGTCTGGGGACAGAAATCCGGGGTGAACCGTTCGGCCAGGTGACGGGACTTCTCGGCCACATCCTGGGAGAGTTTGTAGGCGCAGAAGCGCGGACCGCACATCGAACAGAACTCCGCGCTTTTGTGGGCGTTCTCGGGCAGGGTCTCGTCGTGGTACTCACGGGCCCGATCCGGATCCAGCGCCAATTCGAACTGGCGGTTCCAGTCAAAGGCGTAACGGGCGCGACTCATGGCGTCATCGCGATCCCGGGCGCGGGGACGATGCCGGGCGATGTCGGCGGCGTGGGCGGCGATCTTGTAGGCGATGATCCCCGCGCGCACATCATCGGCATTCGGCAGTCCCAGATGCTCCTTGGGGGTGACGTAGCAGAGCATCGACGCCCCTTTCCAGGCCGCCACCGCGCCGCCGATCGCCGAGGCGATGTGGTCATAGCCCGCCGCGATGTCGGTCACCAGCGGACCCAACACGTAGAACGGGGCCTCGTGGCACAGTTCGCGCTCCTTGGCCATGTTCTCCTCGATCTGATCCAGCGGCACATGGCCCGGACCCTCGATCATCACCTGCACATCCTGCTTCCAGGCCCGTTGGGTCAGCTCGCCGAGAATGCGCAGCTCGGTGAATTGGGCGGCGTCCGAGGCGTCGTGCAGACAGCCGGGTCGCAGCCCGTCGCCAAGGGAGAGGGTGACATCATAGCGCTTGCAGATCTCCAGCAGGGCATCGAAGTGGGTGAAGAGGGGATTCTCCTGTTCGTGATAGAGCATCCACTGGGCCATCAACGCCCCGCCGCGCGAGACGATCTTGGTGATGCGCGATTCGATCAGCGGCAGCACCTCCAAGGTCACCCCGCAGTGGACGGTCATGTAGTCCACCCCCTGTTTGGCCTGCTCTTCGATCACCTCGAGCATGATCTCCGGGGTCAGGGCGCGCACGTCCGGCACCCGTTCCACCGCCTCGTAGATCGGCACGGTACCGATCGGCACCGGTGAGTTGCGCAGGATCGCCTCGCGGATCTCCCGGATCCGTTTGCCCGTGGAGAGGTCCATCACCGTGTCGGCGCCGTAGCGGAGCGACAGGCGCAGCTTCTCCACCTCCTCGTCGAGACCGGAGGAGATCTGCGAATTGCCGATGTTCGCGTTGATCTTGCAGCGCGCGGCGATGCCGATGGCCACGGGTTTGGACTCTGGATGGCGGACGTTGGCCGGGATCACCATGCGTCCCCGCGCCACCTCGGCGCGTACAAGCTCGGGATCCAAATCCTCCTCTTGGGCCACGAAAGCCATTTCTGGCGTGATTTGACCTTGCCGCGCGTAATGCATCTGGGTAACGTTCCCAGTGCGGTCCTGTATCCATGCGGAGCGAAAGGCGCTCATGCGAACTCCTTGGCGAATTGAATGGTCTAATCAGAAAAGAGACGCCCGTTACCCGACCTCTGTCTGTCAAGATCGAGCCGCGCCTGATCCAATTGTGCCAACCCCTGTCCGTTATTCACAAGGAGTTTTCCCATGAGTCGGCTTGAATCCCATTTTGGAGGGCGCATCGCCTGGAGTTCGGACCGTTCCGCGACAACGCCGTCGCATTTTGGCGATCCGGAGGCCGAGTTGCGCGCCCTGCGTGACGACGTGGCGCTGGTGGATGCCACCCACATGGAAGTGGTGGCCATCTCGGGTGAGAACATTAACGATTTTTTGGGCGGATTGATCACCAATCAGGTCAAGAGTGTCTCGCCGCAACGGAGCATCTACGCGGCCCATCTCACGCCGCAGGGGCGTTTTTTGTGGGATTTCACCCTGTTGCGCGATGGGGATCGACTGCTTTTGATCACCGAATCCGGCTCGGGGGCGCCCCTGGCCCGCCGTTTGGCCCAATTCATCCTGCGCGCCAAGATTCGGGTCGAGGTGGATCCGGATCCGGCCCTTCTGACCATCGCCGGTCCCGAGGCCACGCGGGTGTTGCAGGGGATCTTTCCGGAGTTTCCCATCCAGGAGGCCAATCTCGGCGATACCATGGCCCTGGAGCCGGGCATTCGTCTGTGGCGTGACCCGCGACACGCCGGATTCGGTTGGAAACTGCTCGTCCCCGCCGCGACGGTCGGGACGTGGTGGGACAAACTGGTCAAACGCATCCCGCCTGCCGGTTTCGTGGCCTGGGAGAGCCATCGCATCGAACTGGCCTTGCCGCGCGGCGGCAGTGATTTCATCCCCGAGGTGACGCTTCCCCTGGAGAGCGGGCTGTTGGAGATGAATGGGGTGGATTTCACCAAGGGGTGCTACGTGGGACAGGAGACCACCGCGCGGACCCATCATCGTGGCACCTTGAAAAAAAGGATCTATTCCCTCATTCTGTCCGCTGGTGCCGAGGTCGCGCCAGGCACGCCGATTCTGTTGCCGAGCGGCAAGGAGACCGGTGTTTTGACCAGCGTGACGCCAGGCCATGGCCAACGGAGCGGATTGGGGATCGTCCACCCCTCCGATGTTGACGCGGAACGGGTTTTGTCGTGCGGATCGGTCCAGGTCGTGGCGCGCAAACCCGATTGGGCCGCCTGGTGACCCCTGGTCCGGGTGGCCCGCGATGGTGGCGAGTTCAACTTGGAGGAGCTCGCCGATACCGATTGGACGTTTTACTCTAGGATGCCCGTTTCATGACCCAGACCGATGCCCAACCGACTCTGCCGCCCCTGCCACCGTTGCGCATCGGCGAATATACCATTCCGGTGCCGATCATTCAGGGTGGCATGGGGGTGCGCGTTTCGGCGCATCGACTCGCCTCCGCCGTGGCCAACGAGGGGGGGGTCGGCGTGATCGCCGCCGTGGCGCTCTCCCTGGCCTCGAAATATTACGAGAAGGGACGCGATTATTATCGCGCCAACGTCAAGGCGCTCATCGAAGAGCTGCAACTCGCCCGGGCGGCCAGTCCGGCGGGCATCATCGGCGTCAACTGCATGGTGGCCATCCGCGACTTCGAGGCCATGGTGCGCACCTCGGTGGAGAACGGGGCGCAGATGATCATCTCCGGGGCCGGCCTGCCGTTGCGTCTGCCCGAGTTCGCCACCGCCAATCCCAAGACCGCCCTGGTGCCGATCATCTCCTCGCTGCGGGCCGCCAAGCTGTTGGCCAAGCGCTGGCACAAGCTCTACAAGCGCTTGCCGGACGCCATCGTCTTCGAGGATCCCAATCGGGCCGGCGGGCATCTGGGGGTCAAGAACGCCCAGCAGCTCTTCTCCCCCGAATACGACACCGATATCGTGGTGCCGGAGTTGGCCGAGTGGTCCCGCGCCGAGTACGCGGACGAGATCCCCATCGTCACCGCGGGTGGGATCTGGGACCGCAAGGATATCGATCACGCCTTTTCCCTGGGCGCCAAGGGGGTGCAGATGGCCAGTCGTTTCATCTGTACCTTCGAATGCGATGCCCACGACCATTACAAGCAGGCTTTCATCGATGCGCGGGATGGGGACGTGGTGATCGTCGATTCCCCCGCCGGTCTGCCCGGACGGGCCTTGAACACCACCTTTACCAAAACCCTCCTGCGCGGGGGCGAGGTGGCCGACACCTGCATTGCCACCTGTCTGGATGCCTGCCGCTGTCGCGAGGAGAAGGAGACCTTCTGCATCGCCCTGGCCTTGCACCGGGCCCAGCAGGGGGACATGGAGAACGGTCTGGTCTTTACCGGCACCAATGCCACCCGCCATACCGGTCTGGTGCATGTCGGCGACATCTTTCGTGAGTTGATCCATGGCATTCCGGTCCAGCCGGTGCCGATCCCTGGATGAACTTTTCTCGCCATCGCGTTGAATCCGCGCCGTGGATCCAACGCGATGGCGACACCCTCTTGACGAGTCATCAGCCGTGCTTCCCGATTCCCGTTCCATTCAGCGTTTCTTCTCCGGTCTGGGCGAGGCCTGTCCGATCGACCAACTCGACCATCTGCATCTGGTCCACTGGCCTCTCGACGCCCCCACGCCGCTCGATGCCCTGCGCGACGCCGGTTTCACCGGCACCGTGGTGGTGGCGCGCGCCTCGCTGGCCGCCGCGATCCGTCAGCAACATCCGATGGTGAACATCCGCCTCGATGACCATCCGACGGCCTCGGAGCCTACCCGCAACTTGCTGATGGAGCTGCCTCAAGGACGCGAGGCCGCCAAACTGGCCATCGAAAGCGCCCTGGCGACGTTGGCCCCCGGCGGACGTCTGTGGCTCTTCGGGGAGCGCGAGTCCGGCATCCGATCGTTATCCAAGCGTTTTTCCGACAGTGAAACCGCGTTGTGCAAGGGCCATCTGCGGCTGCACACCCTCACCTCGGAGAGCCGCCCGCTCGAGGAGCAGGGCAAGAGCAGCTTTACGCCCGAGGCCGATGGCTTTGCCTATGTGAAGCATGAGGGGATGACAATCGCGGTCAGGCCGGGCATCTTCTCCTGGCGCGCCATCGATCCGGCCACTCTGCTGCTTCTCGACACCCTGAGCGACGCGGTGCCAGGCACGCGGGTTTTGGACTGGGGATGCGGGTCCGGGGTGATCGGCGTCACCCTGGCCAATCGCTTCCCGTCGCTCCAGGTGACCCTCAGCGACGATCTGGTCACCGCCACCCGTTGCGCCCGTCGGACCGTGGAGATCAATCAACTCCAGGAGCGCTGCACGGTGATCACCGAGGATGGCATTGGCGAGCAGTTGAGCCGGATGCGTTTTGATGCCCTGGTCACCAATCCGCCGTTTCATCGCGGGGTGCGCACCGATCACGAGGCGACCATGGCCTTCCTGGCCGCGGCCAGTGACCGTTTGAATCCTGGCGGTGCGTTGTGGTTGGTCGGCAATCGGTTTCTGGATTACGGCGCGCTCTTGAACGAGAAGTTCGGCGCGGTCGAGGAGATCGATGGGGATGAGTCGTTCACGGTCTGGCGTGGGGTGAAGGGAAAGAGCGAGCGGATCGCGACCCGCGACACCGCGTCGCGTCGCGGCCCCAAACCGGCCCGTCGGGTGAGGACAGCAACGCGCGATCCCTTTGCCGATCTCCCCTCGGGACGCTGGGTGGGCGTGGACGAGTTGGACAAATAGGCCAGCCCTGGATCAACCGTCCTGAGAGGCGGTTTGGTGATTCCATGAATGGAATCACCAAACCTGCACGAATCGCACAAATCGATTCGTGCGTTTTGAATTGCTGCGTAATTTGGCGGGCCATGCATGGCCCGCATCGGCTGTTTGGCATTTGCCAAACAGCCTCTGAGTCCGTTGGGCAGGGCATGCCACCTTGCGGACGGATCACGGCACGCGTTCAACGCCATGTGCTCGAATTCTGTTGTAGTATAAAGGTTTTTTTTGATCACGGTGAATACAAACAGCGCGACCAGTGGTATGCGTTCATCAATGGCATGCAGCCATGGACCATTCCCACCCAGCCGTTCCACACCCTCTGATCACCCCGCCGACCCTGTCAATCCGGACCGCGCGTGCTGGGTCCGGGTTGGCAGGCCTACATCTCATCCGCGGCCAGTTTGGCCAACAGAGCGGTCAGATCGCGAATCTCCTCGCTGGTCAGGAACTTCATCAGCCGTTGGCGAGTCACTTGCATGACCTCCCGCATCGCCCGATCGATCAACGGATAGGCCGGCTCGGCCAGACGAACCGGCTTGACCCGGCGATCGCCGACCCCCGGCGGACGTTCGACCAGGCCCCGCGCGGTCAGTTGATGCAACACCTTGGTCAAACCGCCCGAGGTGATCAGCAGCGCCTGACGCAACTGCGACGGGGTCAGGGCGTGGGGGGCGGGGGAACGACGCAGGCTCGCCAGCACGTCGAATTCGGCGGGGGTAAGCTCGAACGTGGCCATGGCCGCGCAGGCCCGCCCATACATCAGGCCGTGGGCGCGGTGAAACCCCAGGGCGAACGGCATGGCCATGGGATCGAACTCCTCCGGCCAATTCGTCCGATGCGCCTCGATGATGTGATTCAGAATGGTGTTCATCTCATGCTCCCTAGACAATAATTAACGATTCATAATCTTGCAAATCCATGCAAATGTCAATAGTATGTCTATAACTTCTTTCTTAGAAGATAAATCAGACTCTATCGTCTTCATTCAATGCATTTCCATATCTGATGGGAATCGGTATGGAACGTATTCAAAGAAAAGGACTTTCCCATGAAAAAGCAGCTCGCGTCCCGGCTCTTGGTGATCACGGGATGGTTGATGGCTGGCGCGACAGGAGAGCTTCATGCCGAGAGTGGCGCGGCCAACGGTGCGGAGCGCGCTGCCCTGACCGTGACCCTCACCCAATCGCGTCAGGCGGTGTGGCCCCAGACCTTGATGGTGAGCGGCGCGATTCACGCCTGGCAGGAGGCGGTGGTCTCCGCCGAGGTCGGCGGGTTGGCCATCGTCAGCTTGCCGGTGGATGTGGGCACGCCGGTCAAGCGGGGAGAGGAGCTGGCCCGACTCTCCGATGAGTCGGTGAAAGCGACCCTCGCCCAGCAGAAGGCCATGGTGGCGCGCGCCAAGGCGGCGCTCTCCCTGGCCCGTTCCAATGCCAACCGGGTGAAATCCGTGGATGGGATCGGCGCCTACTCCGAGCAGCAGATCACCCAGCATCGGATCGCCGAGGAGTCGGCGGAGGCAGAGTTGGCGGCGGCCAAGGCCGGTCTGGAACACGAGGAGATCCGTTTGCGTCAGACCCGCATCCTGGCCGCCGACGACGGGGTGATCTCGGCGCGGAACGCCACCCTGGGCGCGGTGGTGCAACCGGGCGTGGAGCTGTTTCGACTGGTGCGGCAGGGGCGTCTGGAGTGGCGCGCCGAGGTGACGGATCGTCAGATCAGCCAGATCCAGGCGGGTCAGAAGGCCAGATTGGAGCTTCCAGGCTTGGCGCCGATCGAGGCCCGCGCGCGGCAGGTGGCTCCGACCTTGAATCCGGAGAGCCGCAAGGGGATCGTCTATTTCGATCTGCCGGAGGATACGCCCTTCAAGCCGGGCATGTTCGCCCAGGGGGAGATCCAGCTTGGCGAGCAGACGGCGCGCATCCTGCCGCAGAGCGCGGTGGTCTTTCATGACGGATTCACTTATCTGTTCGAGTTGCCGGAAAACAGCGACCGGGTGACCCGCCGCAAGGTGACCACCGGGCGACGGCTGGACAATCAGGTCGAGATCCTCTCGGGTCTTGGGGATAACGCCCGGATCATCGCCAACGGCGGGGCCTTTCTCAAGGATGGCGACCGGGTGAAGGTGAGCGGAGCGCAACCGTGAACTTCTCCGCGCTCTCCATTCGCCATCCGGTGCCGGCGATTCTGCTCTTCGCCCTGTTGACGCTGTTGGGACTTTTTTCGTTCAAGGCCCTGGGCATCCAGAACTTTCCCGATATCGAGGTGCCGGTGATCTCGGTGAACGCCACCCTGGAGGGGGCGGCGCCCAGTCAGCTCGAAACCGAGGTGGCGCGCAAGATCGAGGACTCCGTGGCCTCTCTGGGCGGGGTGGAGCATATCCGCACCACCTTGACCGATGGCTCGGTGTCGATCTCGGTCGAATTCGACATCGACAAGAACTCGGATGCCGCCCTCAACGAGGTGCGCAATGCGGTCGATTCGGTGCGCTCCGACCTGCCCCAGGATCTCACCGTGCCGGTGGTCTCGAAAAAAACCACCACCGGCGGCATCATGATCGCCTTCGTGGCCAGCTCCAATCAGCTCGACGAGGCGGAACTCTCCTGGCTGGTGGACAACGAACTCTCCAAGCGGCTCCTCTCGGTGCCTGGGGTGGGCAAGTTTTCCCGTACCGGCGGCGTGGATCGGGAGATCCTGGTGAATCTGGATCCGGCGCGGATGCGCGCCCTCAAGATCACCTCGGACGAGATCTCCCGCGCCCTGCGGCAGATCCGCAAGGATGCCTCGGGGGGACGGGGCGATATCGCCGGAGCCGTGCAGTCGATCCGTACCCTGGCCGCGTCTGAATCGGTGGAGGATCTGCGACGTCTGGAGATTCCCCTCTCAGGCGGTCGTTCCGTCCCCTTGGCCGAGATCGCCACCATCACCGATGGCTTTGCCGAACGGAGCACCATCGCCCTGTTGAATGACGAACGGGTGGTTGGCTTCGAATTGACCCGCTCCAAGGGGTGGAGCGAGGTGAGCGTGGCCACCGAGGTGCGTCGCGTGGTCGAAGCGTTCGCCAAGGAGTACCCCCAGGTGACCATCCGCGAAGGCTACAACACCTTCGCGCCGGCTTTGGACAACTTCCGCGGCTCCATGGAGCTGCTCTACGAGGGGGCTTTCCTGGCGATCATCGTGGTGTGGTGGTTCCTGCGCGACATGCGCGCCACGTTGATCTCCGCCGCCGCGCTCCCGTTGTCGATCATCCCGGCTTTCCTGGTGATGCGCCTGGCCGGCTTCAGCCTCGATACCCTCACCCTGTTGGCGCTGGCGCTGGTAGTGGGCATCCTGGTGGATGACGCCATCGTCGAGGTGGAGAACATCGTCCGCCATCTCAAACAGGGCAAAAAACCCTATGAAGCGGCCATGGAGGCCGCCGACGAGATCGGCATGGCGGTGATCGCCACCACCTTGACCCTGGTGGCGGTCTTTCTGCCCACCGCCTTCATGGCCGGGATTCCGGGCAAGTTCTTCCGCCCCTTCGGCATGACCGCCGTTGCGGCGATTCTCGCCTCGCTGGTGGTGGCGCGTCTGCTCACCCCGATGATGTGCGCCCATCTCATGCGGCCAATCCCCGAACAGAACCACGAGGGTGGCCTGTTGCGCCGCTACCTGGTCTGGGTGACTGCCTGCCTGGACCATCCCAAGAGCACGCTGGTCGCCTCGATCCTGTTTCTGATCGGCTCCCTGGCCCTGGCGCCCATGCTCCCCTCGGGGTTCGTGCCTGCCGCGGATCGCAATCAGATCATGCTCCAGATGGAAATCCCGCCCGGCAGCTCCCTGGAGGATACGTATGAAGCCTCCTGCAAGACCATCGCCCTGTTGAAGCAGATCCCGGAGGTGACCAGCGTCCATGCGGCGGTGGGCTCCTCGGCCAATGTGGGGGGCGCTCCCATGAACGTCAGCACCATGGGCGATACCCGCAAGGCGACCCTGGTGGTCAACCTGGTCGATCGCCGCGCTCGGACGCTCAAGCAGTCCGGGATGGAGGAGAAGATCCGCGATAAACTGCGCGAGCTGCCCGGCATCCGCGTGGCCATGATCTCCAGTGGACCGGGCATCCAGTTGACCCTCGTGCTCACCGGCAACGATCCGGCCTCCCTGTCACGGGTCATCGACGAGCTGGAACCGCAAATCCGTTCGATCCAGGGGATCGGCAACGTGCGCTCGAACGCCGATCTGGAGCGCCCGGAGATCCAGATCACCCCGGATTTCGCCCGCGCGGCGGATCTGGGGGTCTCCAGCGAGGCGATCGCCCAGGCGGTGCGCATCGCCACGGCTGGGGATTTCAAGATGATGCTCGCCAAACTCAACCTGCCGGAACGCCAACTCCCGATTCGCGTGCGTCTGGCCGAGGGGGTGCGTCACGACCTGGCCGCCATCCGTCAACTCCCGGTCGCCTCCCGTGGCGGGCTCATCCCGCTGGAGGCGGTGGCCAACATCGAAATCCTCGGAGGCTCGACCCGCATCGACCGCATGGACCGGCAACGGCGGGTGAGCATCGACATCGAGTTGGGGAAACGGGTGATCGGCGAGCTTCTGACCGAGGTCAACGCCCTCCCGGCGCTCCAGAAACTCCCGGTGGGGGTGCAGCGCCCGCCGGATGGCGATGCCCAGCGCATGAAGGAGCTGTTCGGCAGTTTCGCCGGGGCCATGGCCATCGGGGTGATGTGCATCTACATCGTGCTGGTGCTGCTGTTCCACGATTTTCTCCAGCCCATCACCATCCTGGTGGCGTTGCCGCTCTCCCTGGGCGGGGCCTTCGTGTCGTTGCTGGTCACCCACAACGCCTTTTCCATGCCCTCGGTGATCGGCATTCTCATGCTCATGGGGATCGTGACCAAAAACTCGATCCTGCTGGTGGAGTATGCGGTGGTGGCGCGGCGCGAACGGGGCCTGAATCGGCGCGAGGCCCTGATCGACGCCTGCCGCAAACGGGCCCGACCGATCGTCATGACCACCATCGCCATGGGCGCCGGCATGCTGCCGGTGGCGTTGGGGATCGGCGCCGAGCCGAGCTTCCGCTCCCCCATGGCCATCGTGGTGATCGGCGGTCTGCTCGCCTCGACCTTTTTGTCCCTGCTGGTGATCCCGGTGATCTACGGCTATGTGGATGACCTGGTGAATCTCATCCGGCGGTTGCGTCCTGGGCGGGCGTGAGAGGGACTGGCGGGGGGGAGGAGAACGCCGCTGCCAGCGCGGCATCGAGGGCTGGATTTAAACCGGAATGGGAATCGTGGCGGGATCGCCCATTGACGCGGCTGGTCACCAGGATCGGACCGCCATCCTTGGCGCTGTTGTCGAACACCATCAGGAGATCCGCTTGCGGAGCAAACCAGATCAATTCCGCATGGGAACGATGGTAGCGCGCCATTGCCTTGGCGGCTTCCACGGCATGACCGCCCTTGGCGATCCGTTCGGAAACGCGCAGAGGGGAGAGTTCCGGCGGATGAAGTGAAATGTAGATGAGCCCGAACTTGAACCCAGCCGCCTTGGCGGTCAGAACATCGTCCCGGTATTTCGGCGATGAGAGGACCGTCTCAACCATGAAACTGCGCCTGGCTTGGATGTGATCGGCCACTTCCCGGTCGATTGCCTGGGCCGCCCATAAATTGAGTTCGTTCTGCGTGGCTTGTGGAAAGTGATGGCGTAACGCAAGGGTGCGCTCATCCGCATTGAGTTTGACCAGGGCGCGATGGCCGAGATCAACGAGAAACTGTTCCGCGAAGCTGGATTTGCCCGCGCCATTGGGGCCGGCGATCATCCACATCCAGTGGGCCACGCGTGAATCCTCGCGGGGCTAGATTGGGTGGACCGAACGTTCTGGGGGCTGTCTGACCGCGAGTTGACCACCCACGGCGCCGTGGGTTGGAATGCCGAGGCGGTCATTCTTGGCCACTTCGGCCTTGGCGGCCTTGTTGAATGATCTTTGGGCAAGGGCGATCAGGGCGGCGGTATCATCAAAGATGCTATCGTCGTCTGATTCGAGATGTTTGATTTTCCGGGCGGCTCCCATCGTGATTGCCCCTTGGTTGATATCCACTGATGAGCCATCTTGGCTTGTTCTGCCGCAAACTGCAAGCCAGAATTTACTTTTTGTGGCTGTTGTGGCTGTTGTGGCTGTTGTGGCTGTTGTGGCTGTTGTGGCTGT
>JADGAY010000034.1:15486-27778 GCA_015231775.1 Magnetococcales bacterium
GTGGCTGTTGTGGCTGTTGTGGCTGTTGTGGCTGTTGTGGCTGTTGTGGCTGTTGATTTTTCTGTCCAGCCCTTTGGCAGCATGGATGCGGTTGTTGTACATTTTCGGTGAAGATGACACAGGCGCGATTCGCGCAGGTTGAGGCTGTTGGAGGAGCGGGAAATCAACCTCTCGGTCTTGCGGCAAGCCCTGCAAGAAGGGGAGGTGAGCGGCAGGGCGGATTATGTCATGCGCGCGTTATTGGAAGAGCTTGACGGGGCAGGGCGTATACCCACCTAATCGGGTCCGTGGCGATGCGGTACCCCCCGAGATCGGATCCGCACCGCGACACCCAGTTCCATTTGCACTCCGGAAGTCTGAAAACATGACCAATCCCACCCCCGAAATCCTCTCCCGCGTGCAGGCGTTGCGCGTTGAACTGGCCCATCACAATTATCGCTATCATGTGCTCGACGCCCCCGAGATTGGCGATGACGCTTTTGACGCGCTGTTTCGGGAGTTGGAGGCGTTGGAGCGGGCTCATCCCGCGTTGATCACCCCGGATTCGCCGACCCAGCGGGTGGGGGCGGCGCTTTTGGAGGGGTTTGCCAAGGTGGTGCATCGGGTGCCGATGCTCTCCATTGTCACGGATGCGGAGGTGGCCGAGTTTGATCGCCGAGTGCGCGAGGGGTTGGACGCGGCGGAAGTCGAGTACGCCGCCGAGCCGAAGATCGACGGGGTGGCGGTGAGTCTGATCTACGAACGGGGGCTGTTGGTGTGTGTCGCCACCCGTGGGGATGGCCGGGAGGGGGAGGATGTGACCGCCCAGGCGCGCACCATTCCGTCGTTGCCGCTCCATCTGCTGGGGGAGGGGCATCCGGAGCTTCTGGAGGCGCGGGGCGAGGTGTTCATGTCCCTGCGTGCCTTCGATCAGTACAATGCACGGGCGTTGGAAACGGGTGAAAAACCCTTTGCCAATCCGCGCAATGCGGCGGCTGGGAGTCTGCGTCAGCTCGATCCGCGCATCACCGCGCGGCGGGCGTTGAAGCTCTACTGTCACGGGGTGGGGGAGGTGCGGGCCGAAGGGTGGCCGAGCCGGCACGATCAGGTGATGGGGCGGTTTCGGAGTTGGGGGTTGCCGACCTGTCCGGATGCCGAGGTGGTGCGCGGGGTGGAGGGGTGCCGGGACTATTATGAGCGATTGCGGGCGCGGCGCGATCAGCTCCCCTACGAGATCGACGGCATGGTCTTCAAGGTCAACGAATTGGCCTGGCGCGAGCGGTTGGGCTTTGTCGCCCGTGCGCCGCGCTGGGCCTCGGCCTGCAAGTTTCCCTCACGGGAGGCCTTCACCACCGTCGAGGCGATCGACGTGCAGGTGGGACGCACCGGCGCGTTGACCCCGGTGGCCCGGTTGCAACCCGTGGGGGTGGGCGGGGTGACGGTGACCAATGCCACCCTGCACAATTTCGAGGAGCTGACCCGCAAGGATGTGCGTCCCGGCGATACGGTGCGGGTGCGGCGCGCCGGGGATGTGATCCCTGAGGTGGTGGAGGTGGTGCTGGAGAAACGCCCGGTGGATTCGGCGCCGGTCTCCCTTCCTGGGAGCTGTCCGGTCTGCGGCGGGGCGGTGGCCAAGCCCGAGGGGGAGGTGGTGATCCGTTGCATCGAGGGGTTCTTCTGTCCGGCGCAACGCAAGGAGGCGGTGCGCCATTTCGCCTCCCGCCGCGCCATGAACATCGACGGGTTGGGGGAAAAGCTGGTCGAGGCGCTGTTTGCCGGGGCGTTGATCGAGGATGTGGCGGATCTCTACCGGTTGCGCGAGATGCCGGAGCGGCTGGTGGGCCTGGAGCGCATGGGCGAAAAGTCGGCGGAGAACCTGTTGGCCGCCATCGAGGAGAGTCGGACGCGGGATCTGGAGCGCTTTTTGTTCGCGTTGGGAATCCGTGAGGTGGGGGAGGCGACGGCGGCGACTCTGGCGCGTCATTTTGGAACCATCGAGACGTTGATGGCCGCGACGGAGGAGGAGTTGCAAGGGGCGCCCGAAGTGGGACCGGTGGCCGCCGGGCGGGTGTGGGCCTTTTTCCGCGCACCGGGCAACCAGACGCTCCTCGAACGGTTGCTGGCCGAGCCGAAAACCCATTGGCACCGTGCCGCGCCGCGTGACGTGGCCACGGATCACCCCCTGGCCGGGGCCACCGTGGTGTTGACCGGCACCTTGAGCACCTGGACCCGTCAGGAGGCCAAGGCGCGGCTCGAGGCGTTGGGCGCCAAGGTGTCGGGGAGTCTCTCCAAACGCACCCGCTATCTGATCGTGGGCGAGGCCCCCGGTTCGAAGCTCACCCAGGCGCGGGAGTTGGGGGTGGAGATCCTCGACGAGGCGGCCATGATCGCCCTGGTCCAGGGTGGGGGCGAGCGGGCAACGGTTTAATCCGGGTACGGACCCGTGTTAGAGTAGGCTCCATGAATCGAGGCAAGAGGCGGTTGGATCCTGGGGAGACGAGCATGCACGGGAGTTACGAGGCGATTTATGAACAGGGCCGCTTGACCTGGATCGGCGCGGCACCCGAGGTGGCGCGGGCGCGGGTGGTGGTGACGGTGGTGGAGGAGGGCGAGGGTGAGCCGACGTGGGGCGATTCGGGATCACGGGTGGGCGAGCGTCTTGTCGAGGAGACCCGCGGGGCCTGGGGAAGAATGACGCTCGCGGAGTGCGAAGCGTGGATGCAGCGCCGCCGTCAGGAGGATTGGGGGGGTGACGAGCTGGCGTCATGAACTGCCTCTTCGATACCAATCCGTTGATCTATCATCTGAATGCCATTCTCCCCGTCGATGGGGAACGATTGATTGCCCGGGGATTGCAGACCGGAGGATGCTACAGCGTGATCACGCGCATTGAGATTTTGGGTTATCCGATGTCTCTGGAGCAATTGCGCATGGCGCGGCGGTTGCTGGGGGGATTTGCCGAGGTCGGTCTGACGCCACTCATCGTGGAACGAACGATCCAGTTGCGACTCGAATGCCGACGTTTGAAAATACCGGACGCCATCATTGCCGCCACCGCTCTGGAACACGCGCTTCCCCTGGTGACCCGTAACCTTGCCGACTTTGAATCCGTCCAGGGATTGTCCCTGATCGATCCGTTCGCGGCCTGGCATTGATTTCGATCTTTGGAAAACGCGTCGCGATCCGCTACACTGTGACGGTTTGTTGAAATCGCACTCTTCCCATCCGTCAGGAAGGCGTCGTCACGAAGCCCATGGAACTTTTGTTGGCCCTGGCCCAGGTCAATCCGCACGTCGGTGCCCTGGAGAAGAATCTTACGACCCTGCTCGATTGCGCCCGTCGTGCCGCCGATGCCGGCGCGCGTCTGGTGATCTTTCCGGAGTTGGCCCTCACCGGCTATCCACCCGAGGATCTGCTGCACAAGCCGCTGTTTCTGGAGCAACTGCGCGGGGTGGAGCGCCGTTTCCACCATGCTCTGGGGGGGTTGGGCCTTGACGCGGTGTACGGATCGATCCGCCATGGCGGCACCGGACTGATCAACGCCGGGGTGTTCGTGCGCGCCGGTCGCGAGGAGGGGTTTGCCGGCAAACGGTGGCTTCCCAACTTCGGGGTGTTCGACGAGCAGCGCTATTTCGAGTCGTGCACCAGCGTGCGCGGCTTCGCGTATCATGGCATGCCGTTCGGGATCACCATCTGCGAGGATCTGTGGCGCACCGGGGATCCGCTGGCGAGCCTGGCCAAGAGCGAGGCCACCTTCGTGATCAACATCAACGCCTCGCCCTACCACATCCGCAAGCAGCGCGAACGGGAGGGTGTGGCCTGGCAGAGGATCCTCGAGCACGGCCTGCCGGTGGTGTATGTCAACATGGTGGGCGGACAGGATGAACTGGTTTTCGATGGCGGCAGCTTTGCCATGAATCGCACGGGTGAGGTGGCCCTGCGGGCGCCGCTGTTCGAGGAGAGCCTGACCTTGTTGACCGTTCGGCGCGAGCCGGGTGGGGTGGTGCGTTTCGATCCGGGTCCGGTGGCCGGGGAAGCGGACGAGGATGGGGAGATCTACCACGCCCTGATGTTGGGCTTGCGGGATTATGTGGGCAAGAACGGTTTTCGCACCGTGGTGTTGGGGCTCTCCGGCGGCATCGATTCCGCCCTGACCGCCGCCATCTGTGTCGATGCCCTGGGTGCCGAGCGGGTGCATGCCTTGATGATGCCCTCGCCCTATACCGCGCCGATGAGTCTGGAGGATGCGGCGCTGGTGGCCGCGCGGCTCGGGATCCGGTTGGGGGAGGTGGCCATCGGACCGTTGTTCGAGGCGTTCCGGACCGCCCTTTCCGGAGAGTTCGCGGGGCTGCCCGAGGATACCACCGAGGAGAACCTGCAATCGCGGATTCGTGGCACCCTGCTCATGGCCCTGGCCAACAAACGGGGCGGCATGGTGGTGACCACCGGCAACAAGAGCGAGGTGAGCGTTGGGTATGCCACCCTCTACGGCGACATGGCCGGCGGCTATTCGGTGTTGAAGGATCTGCTCAAGGAGCGGGTCTACGCCTTGTCGCGGGCACGCAACCGCTGGGCCCGCGAGCGCGGGGAGACGCCTCCCATTCCGGAACGGGTGATCGATCGTCCCCCTTCCGCGGAGCTGCGTCCCGATCAGAAGGATGAGGACTCCCTGCCTCCCTATCCGGTGCTGGATCGGATCCTGGAGCTTTATGTCGAGTGCGAACAGGGATTGGAAGAGATCGTGGCAGGGGGGATCGAGCGCGAGACCGTGGCGCGGGTGATCCGTCTGGTGGACGGCAACGAGTACAAGCGGCGTCAGGCCGCGCCTGGGGTTCGGGTGACGCGGCGGGCCTTTGGCAAGGACCGGCGTTATCCGATCACCAATGGTTTCCGTCTCTCGTGAGAGGCGGCGTGCAACGGCGGCAACGGTGAGGATGAAGGCACGATGAGGAACGCTCCAGATATCGAACCCGATCCGATCGACGAAGCGTCGGGGCCGCTTCCCGAGAAGCCGGTCCATCCTGCCTTGGAGCGGGTGGGCCGACTGCTGCGCGGTTTGCGCGAGGAGCAGGGATTGGACCTGGACGAGATGTCCCGGCGCACGCGCATCCGCGTGACCCATCTGCGGGCGCTGGAGGATGGGCGGATCGACACCTTGCGCGGCCAGGTCTACGTGGCCGGATTTTTGCGGCTGTACGCGCGTCATCTGGGCTGCGAGGATCAGGAGCTGATCGAGTCGTGTCTGGTCGATCTGGATGCCACGCGTCAGGTGTTGCAACAGGAGCATTTCGTCACGCCGCCCGCGCCCCGGCATCGGCCTTCCATCGCGTTGGCGGTGGGCGGGGTGCTGGCGCTGATCGGATTGTTCGTCGCCTATGAGCGGCACGGGGTGAATGCCCCGCCCGAAATCGGTCCCCCGGCACCGCCGAACGCTGTCCCGTTGCGGGTGGGTGAGGCCTTGCCGGCGCGCTCGTCGGATCCGGGCGGCCCGGAAGGGACGGAGGTGAAGTCCCCTGTCAAGGAGGAGTCGCTGCCGGTGAAGTCGCTGGGCCAGGAGGATCCGGCCTCGTGGCCGGCGACCGACTCCTCACCGGAGAAGCTGGCGATGCTGGTCGCGGGCGGGGGCAAGCCGAAAGCCGAGGTCAAACCCGAGGTCAAGCCGGAGCCGAAACCGGAGATCAAACCCGCCGCGAAGCCGGAGGTCAAGCCGGAGCCGAAGCCTGAAGCCAAATCAGCCGTGAAACCGGAGCCGAAGCCGGAGGTCAAGCCGGAGGTCAAGCCGGAGCCGAAGCCGGAGGTCAAGCCGGAGGTGAAGCCGGCCACGAAGCCGGAGACCAAATCCGAGCCGAAGCCGGAGGTCAAACCGGCGGCCAAGCCGGCCACGAAACCGGAGAGCAAATCCGAGCCGAAGCCGGAGGTCAAACCGGCGCCCAAGCCGGAACCGCGACCGGAGGAGCGTGTGGAGCCGGTTGTCGAAGAGGAGAAGGGCGCGGGTGAGTCGGAGTCCTGGTTCTCCTCCTTGTGGAGTCGTCTGACCACCCGTGACGAGCCGCCTCCGCCGGAGATCCGTTCCGGTCCGGTCGAGCCGCCCGCCGAGGAGCCCGCCGAGCCGGAGAGGCGCGCCTTGACGCCGGAAAAACGCCCCGTCGCGCCCGCATCCGCGGCCAAACCGGGAGCGCCCGTCCGGGAGAGCGCGCCACCACCGCCCGTCCCTGTTGCGCCACCGGGCAAGAGCGGCCCGCCGCCTGCCGTCCAACCACCCGCGCCGCCGCCCGCGCCCGCCGTGCCGGTTGCCGCGCCACCCGCGCCGGTCATTCCGGTCGCCGCGCCGCCACCCGCCGCGCCGCCCGTCCCCGAGGTCGCCAAGCCGACTCCGGGGAAGAAACTGCCCAAGGGGATCCGGGAGCGCTATCCCGAACAGGTGGGCAACGAGGCCGATCTGGCCCCCGAGTCCCCCAACGCGGTGTCGTTTCAGGCCAAGGAGCTGGTCTGGGTGCAGATCCACGATGCCAACGGCATGGTGGTCAAGGACATGGTGTTGCAGCCCGGTTATCTGTTCCGGGTGCCGGAGGGCGGGAACTTCGTCGCCACCCTGGGCAACGCCGCTTCGGTCAAGGTGCGGGTGGGCAGTCAGGAGGTGCCGATGGTGGGGGCGCCGGGTGAGATGGTCGAGGGGTTGAAACTCAACGCCGAGGCGCTGCGCAAGCGGGCGGGGGGGCGATGAGTCGGGCGCCGGCCCTGACGCGTTCGCGACGTGCGACGCGCCGGATTCAGGTGGGTGGGGTCGCGGTTGGCGGGGGCGCGGAGATCTCCGTGCAGTCCATGACCAACACCGATACCCGTGACGTGGAGGCCACCCTGGGGCAGATCCGTGCCCTGGCCGAGGCGGGCGCGGATATCGTGCGGGTGTCGTGTCCGGACGAGGAGGCGGCGCGGGCCGTGGGTCCGCTGCGGGCCGGCTCGCCGGTGCCGTTGATCGCCGACATCCATTTCGATCACCGGCTGGCCCTGATCGCCCTGGAGAACGGGGTGGATGGCCTGCGGCTCAATCCCGGCAACATCGGCTCCCGTGCGCGGGTGGTCGAGGTGGTGCGGGCTGCCGCCGAACGGCGGGTGCCGATCCGTATCGGCGTGAATGCCGGCTCCCTGGAGCGGGATCTGCTGCTCAAATACGGCGAACCGTGCGCCGAGGCGATGGTCGAGTCGGCCTTGGGTCATGTGAGGATTCTCGAGGAGTTGGACTACCGCGAGATCAAGGTGAGCCTGAAGGCGAGCAGCGTGGCGATGACGGTGGATGCCTACCGGCGTCTGGCCGAGGTGGTGGATTATCCGCTGCATCTGGGCATCACTGAGGCGGGCGGGTTGTTGCCCGGATCGGTGAAGTCGGCGGTCGGGTTGGGGCTGCTTCTGGCCGAGGGGATCGGCGATACCTTGCGGATCTCCTTGTCCGCGGATCCGCTCCACGAGGTCAAGGTGGGCTTCGAGCTGTTGAAGGCCCTGGGGTTGCGCAGTCGTGGCGTGACGATCATCGCCTGTCCCACCTGTTCGCGTCAGGAGTTGCCGGTGATCGATCTGACCGCGCGCCTGGAGGAGCGGTTGGCCCACATCCGCGAGAACATCACGGTCTCGATCATCGGCTGTGTGGTCAACGGGCCAGGGGAGGCCAAGGAGAGTCACATCGGCATCGTGGGCGGCGGTGGGGAGAATCTGCTGTATCGCGCCGGCAAGGCAGTGGGCAAGGTGGCCGACGGGATGGTGGTCGAGCGGGTGGTGGAAGAGGTCGAGGGATTGGCCGAACGGATGCGATCCGCATCGGATGGCGTGGCATGACGGGGATCCTCCGCATGTGGTTTATGAGCTGAGAGGGAGTTGGGAGTGGCCATGATTCAAACCGTGCGCGGCGTGCGCGACATTCCACCCGAGGAGAGCGGGCGCTGGAGCTTTCTGGAGGAGCGGGCGCGTCGGATCTTCGCGCAATACGGCTATCGGGAGTTGAGAACCCCGCTGTTCGAGCGGGTGGAGCTGTTCTCCCGCGCCGTGGGCGAGGCCACCGATATCGTGGAAAAGGAGATGTACGTCTTCGCGGATCGCGGCGGCGAGAGTCTGTGCCTGCGTCCCGAGGGGACCGCGGCGGCGGTCCGGTCGTTCATCGAGACCAGCCGGCACCGCACCTTGCCGTGGCGGGTCTTCTACATGGGTCCGATGTTCCGCTACGAGCGTCCGCAAAAGGGACGCTACCGGCAGTTCCATCAGATCGGCTGCGAGCTGTTCGGTCCCGAGGGACCGCTGGCCGACGCGGAGATGATGGCGTTGGTGCTGCGACTGCTGCGCGAGATCGGCATCGGCGCGGCGGTGACCCTCGAGATCAACTCCCTGGGGTGCCCGACCTGCCGGGTGCCCTATCGGGAGAAACTGGTCGCCCATCTGGAGTCGGCCCGTTCGAAACTGTGCGGCAACTGTCAGAATCGGCTGGAGCGCAACCCGTTGCGGGTGCTCGACTGCAAGGAGGAGGATCCGGCCCTGCTCGCCGGCGTGCCCCACATGCGCGATCATCTGTGCGACGGCTGCGAGAGCCATTTTCAGGGGTTGCTCACCCACCTGGACCGGCTGGAGCTGCCCTACCGGTTGAATCCGCTGATGGTGCGCGGACTGGATTATTACCATCGGACCGCCTTCGAGGCGGTGGCCGAGGGGTTGGGCGCCCAGAACGCCGTGGCCGCCGGCGGACGCTACGATGGCCTGGTGGCCGAGATGGGCGGGGTGGCGACCCCCGCGATCGGTTTTGCCATGGGCATGGAACGGTTGCTGATGTTGATGGACGAGAAGCTGGCGCCTCCGGCGGTGGCGGATGTCTACCTGGTGGCGGTCGGGGATGGGGTGGTCGAGGCGGGCGCGGCGCGCATCGCCGAGGGGTTGCGGGAGAAGGGGATCGCGGTGGAGCTGCATTTGAGCGGCGGTGGCATGAAGAGCCAGATGAAACACGCCGGGCGCTCGCGGGCGCCGCTGGCGGTGATCATCGGTCCGGATGAGCTGGCGGAAGGGGTGGCGACCCTCAAGGTGATGGAGAGCGGGCAGCAGGAGCGGGTGGTCCAGTCCGGGTTGGAAGGGCGGATCCTGGCGCTGTTGGGCCCATCAATCGGGTGAGAAAACGATTCGAGCGGACAGGGGAATGAACCGTGGCGCAGATTGAGATTCAGGGTATTTTCGAGGAAGTTGATGAACAACTGGATGCGGAGAACGCCGCCCGCATGTGGCTGAAGTACCAGAAATGGATCGTCGGCGGGTTGGTGCTGTTGTTCGTGGGGCTCTTTGCCTATGTGGGCTGGACCGAATACCAGAAGAAACGCGATCAGGAGGTGTCGCAACGCTATCTCACCGCCCTGGATGGTCTGAGCGGCGCGGATGAGGCGGCGGGACGCAAGGCTTTGGCCGAGGTGGCCTCCACCTACGGGGATCACGGTTATGCGTTGCTGGCGCGGTTTGCCGAGGCGCGTGTCCTGGCGCGGGATGGCAAGAGCGACGAGGCGGCGTTGATGCTCGAGGAGGTGGCGGCCATGGCCAAGCCCCCCTTGAAGAATCTGGCCATCATGCAGGCGGCGTTCGTGATCTCCGAGGATCCGAAGCGGGCGTTGCGGCGGCTGGAGAACATTCCGCGGGATTCGGTGTTCAAGCCGCATGCCCTGGAGTTGGCCGGGGTGCTGACCGCCGGGCAGGGGGATGCATCGGGCGCCTTGGCCTTGTACAAGGACGCGCTCTCCTTGAAGCCGGAAGGGAGTCTGCGCAAGCGGCTGGAGCGGCGCATTCAGCGCATGGGCGGTTGATGAACGGTGGACGGGGAGATCGTGGCATGAACAAACGTGGTCTGGCGGGGGTGGTCTGCTTCGCCCTGATGGCGTCGGTGGCTTCCGGCTGTTCGACGCCGACCTGGCTGGGCGGGAAGGTGGACGAAAAGGAGAGCCATCTGTTCCGGGCCCCGGATCCGGGCAAGGGAACCGGTCTGCGACTGGCCTGGAAACGGGGGGTGGCCAGCTCGCCATCCAAACACTTCGTCCATCCCGGACGCTTGGCCAAGGATGCGGATTCGATCTACGTCGGAACCTATCAGGGGCGTGTGGCGCGGGTGAAACGGGCCACTGGCGACATCGTTTGGGAGTACAATCTTGGTTCGGCGGTGATGGGTGGCGTGGCCGTGGACGGGGAGCGGGTCTATGCCGGCACCGAACAGGGGGCGGTGGTCGCCCTGTCGCGCAACACCGGGGTGGAGGTGTGGCGGACGCGCATGAACACGGCGGTGGATTCGGCGCCCCTGGTGGTGGATGGCAAGGTGATCCTGATGACCCTCGACAACCGCTCCCACGCCCTCGAGGCGGCGAGTGGTCACATGGTTTGGAGCCACTCCACCCTGGCCGAGGGGTTGGTGGTGATGGGCTCCTCCACCCCCGCGTTCGCGGACGGCCTGGTGTATGTCGGGTACTCCTCGGGGGAGGTGTTCGCGTTGCGCTCGGACGACGGGCAGAAGGTGTGGGCGGACAACCTGCGGGTGCTGGGCGGCAGCAGCGAGCTGGACTTGATGCAGGATGTGGATGCCTCGGTGGTCTTCTCCGAGGTGCAGGGTCCCCGGTTGGGGGCGCGCAAGGCCTACATGGTCAACCACCAGGGGCGGTTGATCGCCTGTCAGGCGGGCTCGGGGAACCGGATCTGGGAAAAACGGCTCTCTGCGGTGCGTCAGCCCCTCTGGTCGATGGATCGCCTGTTCGTCGTCGATCTGGAGGGGTATGTCTCGGCCATCGGCGCGGATGACGGCATCGAGTTGTGGCGGGTGCGCCTGAGCGATGGACAGTTAAGCTCGCCGGTGCTCTACAAGGATCGACTGGTGGTGGCGGATGATCAGGAGCGGTTGTACACCCTCGATCCGGCCAGCGGACGGGTGTTGGGTCGGGAGTCGCTGCCGGGACCGGTGTTGTCGTTGCCGGTGGTGACCGAGGACGGGGTTTATCTCTGGACAAACAAGGGTGATTTGCTGCGTTATGAATAACGATGAGGCCACGGAGCTCGTGGAGGAGAAGCGGAGTTCCGGACCGCTGTTGGCGTTGGTGGGTCGTCCGAATGTCGGAAAGTCATCGCTGTTCAACCGGATGACACGCAGCCGGGCGGCGTTGGTGGACGATACGCCGGGGTTGACCCGTGATCGCAAATACGGTCACGCGGTATGGGATGGCAAGCCGTTCCGGGTGGTGGATACCGGTGGCTTCGAGTTCGACGAGCGCGAGCCGTTGATGGAGCGCATGCGTCAACAGGTGGAGCTGGCGATCCAGGAGGCGGATGTGCTGTTGTTGGTGCTGGATGCCCGCGTCGGCCCCCTGCCGGATGATCAGGAGCTGGCGCGGCGTTTGCGGCGCGGTGGCAAGCCGGTGGTGTGCGTGGTGAACAAGGCCGAGGGGATCGTGGGCGCCGATGGGGTGGGGGAGTTCCACCGATTGGGCTTGCAACCTGTCGTGGCGATTTCGGCCACCCACGGCACCGGGGTGAATGAGCTGTTGCGGCTGGCGTTGGGGCGCGGTGGCGCCTCTGCGGAGATGGATGCGGTTTCGTACCGGCGGGACGACGACGATGTGGCGCGGGTGGCCATCGTCGGTTGTCCGAACGCGGGCAAGAGCACGCTGGTCAACCGGTTGTTGGGGGAGGAGCGGTTTGTAACCTCCGAGATTCCCGGCACCACCCGTGATGCGGTGGATGCCGCCTTCGTGGACGGGAAGGGGCAGAAGTATATCCTGGTGGACACCGCCGGCATTCGGCGCAAGGCGCGGATTGCCTTGCGCATCGAGAAATATGCCGCCATCGCCGCCTTGAACGCCATGGAAAAGGCCAAGACCGCGGTGTTGGTGTTGGATGCGATCCGTGGCATCAGCGAGCAGGATCAGCGTGTGGCCGGCCATGCGTTGGATGCGGGTTGCGGGTTGGTGTTCGCGGTGAACAAGTGGGATGCGGTGGCCAAGCGCGGACGCGATGCGGAGAATGCCTTCCGCCGCGAGTTGGGATTGGCCTTTCCCCGGTTTGACCATGCGCCGGTGGTTTTTTTATCCGGTCGCACGGGTCTGGGAATGGAAAGGTTATTGCCAGCGGTGCGCAAGGTGTGGGAGGCAGGTCAGCGGCGGATTTCAACGGGCATGTTGAATCGCTGGATGGCCGAGGTGGAGGAGGCCAATCCCCATCCCCGCGCGGCGGGTCGTCCGGTGCGGTTGCGGTTTGTGTCGCAGGTAAAGAGTTCGCCGCCGTTTATCATCTTTTTCGTCAACCGTCCGGATGCGATTCT
>JADGAY010000227.1 GCA_015231775.1 Magnetococcales bacterium
GCCCTACGATGACTGGGTGCGCGTCGGCATGGCCATCAAGGGCGCGCTGGGCGAGACGGGTGCGCATCTGTTCGCCGACTGGTCGGCCTCGTCCGCCAAGAACGTCCCGGCGGCCACAGGGCGCGCCTGGGCGAGCTTTCACCCGACGGTGATCGGTGCCGGCACCATCTACCATCTGGCGCAGAAGCATGGATGGCGACCGGACGCGGCCATCACCTTGAACCCGGTCAACCGTCCCCCCGGTACGCATCCGGCGGAAGAGATGCTGCGTAAGGTCCAGCAAGTTCCGGAACAGACGCCGAAGCCGGTGCCGATTCTGCCGGGGGATGCCGAATTCGATCCGTGCGACGTGGAGGGAGTGCTCAAGGAGTTGCTGGAGTTCATGCTGGCCACCGCCACCCAGCCGCAGCCGATCCTCGCGGTGGGCAATGCCCTCTGCGCTCTGGGGGCATTGATGGGGCACCGGTTTCGCAGCGAGACCAATCTGCGGAGCAATCTCTACATCGTCGGCATCGCCGAGAGCGGTTCCGGCAAGAATCACAGCCGGGAGGTGATCAACCAGGTGTTTCACGATGCCGGGCTGTTCGGCTTTCTGGGTGGCAACCGCATCGCATCAGGTTCCGGATTGCTGGCTGCGATGCATCGGCATCCGCCCATTCTGTTCCAGCAGGATGAGTTCGGCATGTTTCTCCAGGCCGCCGCCGATCGCAAGCGGAGTCCCCGCTACCTCACCGAAATCCTCGACCTGATGACGGAGATCCATTCCGCCGCCGGAACCGTCTTCCTGGGACCGGAATATGGTGGCATCAAGGATGCCAAGGATCGCAAGGACATCGTGCAGCCCTGTCTGTGCGTCTACGGGACCACCACGCCGGTGCTGTTCTGGTCCGCCCTGAAAAGCGCCAACGTGGCCGATGGCTCCCTGGCCCGGTTTCTGATCCTCAAGACCCGCGACGACTATCCGGAACGCAACCGGCGCAACGCTTCCTGCGATACGCCCCCATCCTTGATCGAATCACTGATCCAGCTCTCCAAGAGCGGTGGCAAGGGTAAGGGTAATCTGGCGGGCATCACCACCGATGGCAGCACAATCCTGAATCCTTCCGTGGTGCCCATGTCCCTGGAGGCCATCAGCCTCTTCGATGCGTTGGGAGAAACCATCACCACGCAACTGCGACGCAGTCGGGGGTCGCTCTATTCGCCGATCCTGGCGCGGGTCTGGGAGCATGCCGCCAAGGTGGCCATGATTCGAGCCGTGGCGGCCAATCCTTCATCGCCGGTGATCCGGAGGCAGGATGCCCACTGGGCCATCGCTTTGGTGCGCTACAGCGTCAACACCATGATCCAGGACGTGGAACACCATGTGGCCGACAACCTCATCGAGCAGAACCATAAACGGGTGCTGGAGATCATCCGCGCTGCCGGGCGCAACGGCGTCACCAAGACTGACCTGGGCAACAAGTCCCGCTTCCTGACCCGTCGTGAACGCAATGAAATTCTGGCTGAACTCGAGGATGACGGGATCATCAGGGCCGTGCAGATCCAATCCAGAGGGGATAAGCCCATTGCAGTTTACAGAATGCCCTGACAGTTTTCTTTTTATCCAACATATTGATTCTGATAATGATTATCTACTCTATCGTACAAAACTGTAAACCGTGATAGGTGCATCTTATATAGACATATATTCCCCGTACATCGATATCACACACACGCCATACCATCAAAATTGACTCGTGTAACAGTTTACAGTTTTGTATGTTTTGTATATATATTTATATATTAATCATATAGATAAATAAGAAACCAAACTGAACGGCAAAATCGTTTTTCAACAGTTTTGCCAAGCCAAATTCACCCCGCAGAGCGACGGATCAGGGATCGGCCACCCTCTCCATCGCCCTCATCCATTTCACCATCAGGAGTGAGGACGATGACCGTTTCCCAAAACGCGCCACAGAGCGCATCTACCCAACCCAGGCCGGAGTGTACCGGCGCAACTTCCATTCTGGCCCTGGACCTCGGCACGAAAACCGGCTGGGCCCTGCGACAGGCCGACGGCACCATCACCAGCGGCACGGTGGAGTTCCGCCCTGGCCGGTTCGAAGGCGGCGGGATGACCTTTGTGCGATTCAAAAAGTGGTTGGATGAAGTGCTAAGATTTATAAATCCGCTTTGTGCGGTGTTTTTCGAAGAAGTTCGTTTTCATAACGGGGTCGATGCATCACATACCTACGGCGGCTTCCTCGGGCACCTCAGTGCATGGGGTGAGTACAACGAAATTCCATATCGCGGCGTGCCGGTTGGCACCATCAAACGGCATGCCACGGGCAAAGGCAACGCCAGCAAGGAGGAGGTGATCGAAGCGATGCGTCGCAAGGGATACGCACCGGTGGACGACAACGCCTCCGACGCGCTTGCCCTGCTGCATTGGGCCCTGGAGGAGATGGAGGTGGCGAAATGATCGGCGCACCACGTTCCCCGCGTTCCTATCTGGCCCGGTTCATTCCGGACCGAATGGACGTCGAGCAGGAAAAACGCACAGGTTGGAACAATCACGGCATCCTGGTCGTAGCAGAAAACGATCCCAGGCTGGGTTGGACGGAACGGGAGATGATCCGGCATCTGGCGAGCAAGCTCTTCGGCAAGCAGGCGGTCAAGGAGGTGGCGCATGGCTGAAAAATGGACACCCAAGATGGTCGCCGAACGCATGGCCGAAGCGGCCAACACCCTGCGGCGGCTCAAGGTCTCCGGCCTGAAACCTGCGGGTTATGGGAACTCCTGGCCGGACATCGTTCACGAGTTCAGCGAGGCCTACGGCTACAACGAACTGGTGGTCCGGCTCGGGCCGCCTGCCGCCGATGCCATCACCCGCATGGACGAGAGCATGGAGTGGCTCCATTGGCTCGAACCGGATCAGGTGAGGCTGGTCTGGCTCCATGCCGAAGATGTTCCCCGCAAGATCATTTCGGCGAAGATCGGGATAAGCCGGGCAGCTGTCTGGCGAGCCTGGGCAAGTGCGCTGACGGTCATTGCAACCTGCCTGAACCTGTCTCCCAGGAAAAATTGTTGAGCAAAATTGCTCAACAACATTCTGCGAGACAAATGAGACAGAATTTGACAAGATCCCCATCATGCTGGGGAATCGTGTGCACGACGGCACATTCCATCCACTCACCACCTTCGACCCGCCCAGGGCATCCCTGCGGCGGGTTTTCTATTTTCTGGGGGAGCGAACATGGGACTCGATCCGAACCAACTCCGCGACCTGATCATCCGACCCACCCTGCAACGCCTCGGTCACTGGACAGAGGCTGCCGAGGAACTGGTGCTCGGGACCGCCATCCAGGAGTCCGGTCTGCGTTTCGTGCGCCAACTCGGATCCGGCCCGGCGCGCGGCCTGTGGCAGATGGAACCGGCCACCCACGATGACCTCTGGCTGAACTACCTGCACTCCCGCACCAAGCTCGCCCTGAACGTTCTGGGACCGTACTCCAAACCGGACGCGGGCCGATTGGTCTGGGATCTGGCCTACGGCTGTGCGATGTGCCGCGTCCACTACCTGCGCTCTCCCGGAGTGCTCCCCGCCGCCGGGGATCACGAGGGTCAGGCGGCGTACTGGAAACGCTGGTACAACACCCCTCTGGGCGCGGGCACGGTCGAGGAGTACCTCTCCAACTGGCAGCGCGTCATGGGGAACGGGTGACATGAACGCCCTGCCATTGCTGCAAGCGATTCCGAAATTCTGCTCCCGCTGCTGCCTTGCCTGGGGAGCGATCCTCTTTCACATGCTGGTGGTGATCATCACCGCAGCCACCGCCGTTTGTGCCATGATCATTTTTTGACCATCGAATGACATCGACCAATCATCCATCCAACGCCAAAGGAGACGACCATGAACTTTCTCACCCAACGCCTTTTCGAGCCCTCCACCTGGGCCTCGCTCGCGGCTTGTGCCGCCATCGTCACCGGCCATGATC
>JADGAY010000228.1 GCA_015231775.1 Magnetococcales bacterium
ACAAGCTGTCTTGGTCCCACTTCACCGCCACCGCCTCCGCCGCCCCCACCGCCGCCCCCCGCGCCGGTCAAGCCGGAGCCGAAGAAGGAGACTTTTGTGAAAGTGGAACCCAGTTTGGATGACGATACCGTCGAGGAGGAGACGGTCGAGGAGCCTGCGTCCGGAGGGGGACCGGGCGCGCGTCGGCTCTGGTTCCTGTCGATCTTTTTGTTGATCGCCCTCGGCCTGGGGTTGCTCGCCCAGACCGACTGGTGGACCTACAAGCGGTTTGATCTGTTCAGCGATTATCGTTTCCACTCCGCGCAGGGTGAGTGGCGTCGTTATCCCCATGGCATGGTGTTGTTGGTTTCCGGGGAGATGGCCAACACCAGTCGTCTGGTCAAACATGTGCCGGCGATCCGGGTGGTGTTGCTGGATGCCGAGGGCAAGGAGTTGACCTCGGCGTTGGGGTATGTGGGTCGGGTGGTGGATGACAAATCTCTGGACGAGAGCAGCGAGGCGGCCTTGCGCACCATGGCCGGTCTGCAAAGCGAGGAGAAGCGTCTGAAGGTCAGCAAGTTGATGCCGGGACAGACCGCCGCCTATCAGATTCTGTTCGTCAAACCGCCGCCGGAGAGTGTTCGTTTCCGCTTGCAGTTGTTGTTGCCCGATGGCAAGGGGATGATCACCAGGGAGAAGCCCCTCCCGGACAAGGATGGGACCGCGCCGGTTGACAAGAAGTCGTGATGGTTGGGGAGTCGTCGGTCACGGGTGCGGCTGAAAACAGCGTCCCGTGACCGATCGAATGCCGGATGGTGATCGTTTCTATCCCATCCCGCCCAGGCGCATGCCGCCCAGCAGCAGAATCAGCACCAGCAGTTCGATCACCCCGCTCCAGACCAGCAGACGGACGATGCGTCGGGTCGTGGGTTTCAGGTCCGGCAGCCACTCCAGATACCAGCGACAGAAAGGGATCCATCCCAGGCGGGTGCGCCAGAACAGGTATCTGCGTATCGTGCGACCCCACGGGATCAGGCTCGGGTCGATCGCCTGCGCGCGTGCGGTCTGTTCTTCGGGTTGGTCGGGGAGGGGATGATACCGTTCAGTCAGGGTGAGGGCCGCGCCCTGTTGGTTGTGTTCCTGCCAGGTGATCTCCAGTGACGCTTTCCAGCCCGAGTCGTAGGTGAGCAGCCAGCCATCGGGTAACTGGGAGCAGGCGAGCCGGCAGGTGATGTTCTGGTTGTTTGATTCATTGAAGCCGTGCATCTGGGTGTGCCAACCCGGATGCAGCGGGCCGGGATCGGCTTCCCAGTGATCCAGCCGCAGGGTGGGGTTCAGGCCGAACAGGCGGCGGGGATGGTTGCCGATGACCTGTGCCAATTCGGTTGGGGTGAGCCAGGGGATGGAGACGGTGACCCAGTTGCGGGGTTCGGTTTGGCGGTTGGGTTGGTTCATGGGGTGTGGTGGTTGTACGGACGAGGGGGCAATGGCCCCGGTGGCAAGGGCCAGGCCCTTGAGACGCTGGTTTTGACTTTGCCATTTGAGGGCGCTTCACGATACGCGATTTTTCGCGTATTGGACCGTGGGGGGATCTCTCCCCCCATCATGCGAGTCGGCAACGACTCAGGGGGAACGGCAGGCGGCGGAACAAGCTGCCTTCGGCGACCTGTTTTTGGGCCATGTTCGCGGGATCGTTTCGCCAAAGACGCGCAACGATCCCGCGAACATGGCTGGCGCGACATTTTCTTCACAAAAAACGTGAAAAAAATGTTTTTTGAAAGACGCGCCTGAAAGACCAAGACCAAAGGAAAAACCTCGGAGACGCCGTCTCCGAACCTCTGCCGGGGGCCTTCGGCCTCCCGTCCCCCGTAAACGTTTGCCCAGGAGCTGGACTCACCCCCGCCCGGACACCTCCACCCCCCACGGCGCAATCAACACCGGCACCTTGACTCTCCGCGCCAACCCCTCAATCCGCACCCGATCCCGAAACCCCGGCACCCCCCCAGGCCGACGAGGCCCGATCACCACCATCGCGGGACGGATCTCCTCGGCCACCCGCAACAAAATCTCCGTCACCTCCCCCTGCCGCAACAACGCCCGGTACCCCAGATTCAACGCCGAACAGCGCTCCCGCACCCCGTTCACCACCTCCTGGGCCTCTCGGGATAAAAGATTCTCCAGATAGGAACCGAACGCATCCCGCGTGGCGGCGTTGTTCAACCAGTCATCCCCCATCATCCCTTCCCAAAAGGCGGGTACCACCAACAGATGCGCAACCCGCGCCTGCAACAAAACAGCCATGCGCAAGGCCAAATCCTCGGCACACCGGGCACCCGGCGTGCCGTGATGGGCCAACAACAGTTCAACACCCCCTTCCAGATCCACGGAATCTGGGGGGGCGCCATCACCCATGACCGATCACCACCAGAACCCCAACGGCAATCGCCAGGGCCGCGAGCAGGGCGGCGATATCCTCCCAACGGTCGCTCTTGAAAATCGATAGAGCCGAACCACGATCAAACGAGGGCTGTTGCATGCCGATACCTCACACGGTCTTGGAGATGAACATCAATACCACGATCAAGGAACCCACCGCCTTGATCAACCCCACCACCGAACCGATCACCAGCGGCGTGCCGCCGGCCTGACGCAGGGCATGACCGGTGATCTGCATGCCAAGGCCGATCAGCCCAAGGGCGAACAGCCAGGCGATCCAGTCGCGATAGGCCTTGATGACCGGCGCGTCATGCCAGGCGGCCTTGCTGGCGTTCTCCAGAATCCCCTTGGTGGCGTTGTCCAGTTGCGGGATCTTGGCCGCGGCCTTGAGCAGGTTGTCCTGATCACGGGAGGTGAGCTTGCGGTTGGCGATAAGATCGGCCAGGGCCTTTTTCTCCTCCGGGGTGCGCATCTTGGGGAGTTCACCCTCCAGGAATCTGGCCTGCTTGGGCTTGAGGAGCTTCTCCTCCTTGATCTTGTCACCGCTGAAGAATTTTCCCTGATAGTGATCCGCCGGCGCGAAGATCCCCAGGGAACTCAAGGCGAACATCAGGATGAAGCCCAGCACGAAGATCGGGAATTTGCTCACCAACACCTGCACCAGATCCACCTGGGCGGCGTTCTCCTCGTGCTTGACGTACCAGGCGGCCAGCCACAACACGATGATCGGCAGGAAAAGGACGCGGGTGATGTTGAAGATCTCGGCCACCTTGAGGGTTTCGATCCCCTCGGGGTCAAAGGCGAGGGCGGCCCCCGCCACCTGGGCGGAGTTGAGGATGCCGGTTCCGGCCCAGGCGCCGAACTGCACCGGCGTCATGTGAAACAGATGACCCACGGTGGGGAAGATGAACATGCACATCACCCCCCAGGCCAGAATGGTGCCGATGGTGTAGGCGATCTCGGCGGCCTTGGCCTGGACCACCGGGGCCGAGGCCACGGTGGCCGAGACCCCGCACACCCCCATGCCCGCGGAGAGGACGCCGGTCATGGAGTTGCTGGCCTTCATGCGCCGGCCCATGAACAACACGATGCCCACCGAGCCCAGCACGAAGAAACCGATCAACACCACGCTCAAAGAACCGAGCTGGGCCAGTTCGGCGGCGGAATAGAGGGTGCCCAACAGGATCACGCCGGTTTTTAAAAACAGGCGCGACAGACGCACCCCGTTGGCGGCCCAGGCGGGAATGCGCAGCACGTTGACCACGAAGATGCCGACCAGAATCCCCAGGACCACGTAGTTGAGGTTGAAGATCTTGGCGAAGTCCCAGGAGAGGGTGCCGGTATCCTTGACCGCCTTGCCCCAGTTGGCAAAGAGCGGGTCGAGCCCCCAACGCACCATCAGCGCGATGATCATGATGAAACCAACCCCCGGAATCGTGGAGATCATGTAGTCCAGATGTCCGGGTTTCGGGGTCCAGGTGAGGATGAACAACCCCACCAGGGTGAAGACGCCGCCAAAGATGAAGGAGAGCCGGGCCTGG
>JADGAY010000229.1 GCA_015231775.1 Magnetococcales bacterium
CAAAACCTCGGAGGCTCTGCCTCCGAACCTCCGCCGGGGACCTTGCGGTCCCCGGCCCCCTGCAACCGTTGGGTGTCGGATGGGCGCCGGTCAGGAGATCTGCGCCATGGTGCTCATCAACTCCTGCAACAACAACGCCTCGGCCTCATCGTCGGAGAGCGCCGCCACCGCCTGATCCGGCGCCGGCGTGGCATCGGTTGGAGCTGACTTCTCGCCACTCTCCGGGAACAGACTGGTCATCAGGAAGTTGGCCAGGGCGTCGATGGTGGGATAGTTGAAGACCAGGGAGGAGCCCAGGGAGAGACCCACCTCGGCCTCGAGTTTGTTCTTGAGTTCGACCGCGGTCAGGGAGTCGATGCCCAGATCGAACAACTGCACATGGGGCAGCACCCGCTCCAGATTCGGAATCCCCAAGACCTTTGCCACCAGGGCGCGGATGTGATCCACCAACAGATCCCGGCGTGCCCCTTCCGGGGCGTTGTTAAGCTCTCCCTTGAGCTGGGATCCCCCCTTGTGGCCCGCCTGGGCGTCGCTGGTGATCAGCGGCGAGAAGCGCGGAACCCGCGTGGCGCCGGGATTGACCTGGGCAAAACTCTCCCACTCGACGTGCAACACCCCCAACTGGGCCGGATTCCAACGCAGCACCCGGGCAAAGGCGTTCAACGCCTGGGCCATGGCGATGGGATGGATGCCGCCGCGCCGCAGACGCTGCTCCAGCTCTTTGTCGCGGGCGGCCATGCCAACCTCGCCCAGGGCGCCCCAGTTGATGCTGGTGCCGGGCAGGCCCATGGCGCGGCGCGCGTGGGCCAGTCCATCGAGGAAGGCGTTGGCGGCCACGTAGTTCCCCTGGCCGGCATTGCCGATCAGGGACGAGACCGACGAGAAGAGCACGAAGAAGTCCAGGGGCAGTTGCCGGGTGGCCTGATGGAGATGCCAGGCGCCCAGGGCCTTGGGTTCGAGCACCCGGCGCATGCGAATGGGATCCAGATCCGGGATCAGGCCGTCGTCGAGCACGGCGGCGGCATGGACGATGCCGCGCAGCGGCGGCATGGCGTTGCCGATGCGCTGGATCAGACGGGTCACCTCGCTGGCGTTGGTCACGTCCATGGCCACGGCCATCACCCGCACCCCCTGGGCCTCCAGACGGGCCACGGCCTGTTTGGCCTCCTCCGAGGCCGCCCCCTTGCGCCCGGTCAGCACCAGTTGGCGTACCCCCTGATTGCCCATCCAGAAGGCCAGTTCCAGGCCGAAACTGCCGAAGCCGCCGGTGATCATATAGCTCCCGTCGGCGTGGAACAGGGGCGGTTCCTGACGCGGCGGGAGGATGGTCATCGGGCCGGTGCCGCGCATGTCGAGCACCGCCTTGCCCAGTTGGCCGGATTGAACGTGCTCGAAGGCCTCGCCCGCCCGGTCCGCCGGGAAGACGTGGGTCTGGATCGGCTTGAAGGTTCCGTTGGCGAACTGCTCGGTGATCTCATCGAGCATGGTCGGCATGATATCCTTGCGTCGCGCCAGATGGTCCAGATCCACCGACATGAAACTGGCGTTGCGCTCCACGCTGGCCAGGTTCCAGGTGGCATCCTTGCGCGCCGCGAACTCGCCCAACTCGATGAACCGTCCAAACGGCGCCAATGCCAGCACGCTTTTTTGACCAGCCTCGCCGCCCAGGGTGTTGAAGATCACATCCACGCCGTGGTCATCGGTCGCGGTCATGATTTTTTTCACATAGACCGGAAACCGGCTGTCAAAGACATGCTTGAGGCCAAGTGAGCGCAGATACTTGCGCTTTTCCGGGGTGTCGGCGGTGACGAAGATCTCCGCGCCGCGCCACTGGGCCACCTGGATCGCGGCCAGGCCCATGTCGCCGTGGGCGCCGTGGATCAAGACCTTCTCACCCGAGCCGAAATAGGAGCGGTACAGGCCGAAATAGGCGGTCAGAAAGGCCATCGGCAGACCACCGCATTCGGCATCGCCGATGCCGGCGGGTCGTGGCATGGTCCAGATCGACTTGACCGGCAGGGTGACATGGGAGCGGAATCCGCCCGGCAGGATCGCCAGCACCGCCTCGCCGCGTTTGGGCGCGGACACGCCGGGACCGGTACGGACCACCACGCCGGAGATCTCCATGCCGATCCCATCGCCGAAGAAGCTTTTGGCCGAGCTGCTCGCCGGATCGCGCTGGGTCAGCCGCAACACGTCGCGCATGCCGATGCCGGCGGCATGCACCTCGATCTCGATCTCTCCCGGACCGGGGGGGCGCCGTTCGCAGGCGCGCAGCCGCAGCGAGGAGAGCGCCCCTGGACGGGCGATCTCGAGGACGAAGGGGGGACGCAGGGTGGGATCGTCCGTGACCGGTTGGGTGTTCTGGGTGAGGATGGCCGACGCCTCGCGCACCATCCGGTTGACCAGCCGTTCGCCGCCGCGCCAGGCGATTTCGCTCTCCGCCGCGTCCGCCAGCACCTCCACGGCGATGGCCGCCAGGGAGGTGGTGTCATCCTCGGGATCCAGATCGAGCACCGTGGCGCGCAGATTGGGCTGTTCGCTTAAAGAGACCCGCGCCAGTCCCACCAGCGGGGCTTGATGCAGACCGGCCAGGGGTTCACCGGGCCGGGCCGGTTGGGCGCCTCGGGTCACCAGATAGAGTCGCGGCGGGGGCAGGGCGCGCCCGCTGGCGTTTTGACCCTTGGCCAGGCTCTGGATCAGGCCCAAGGTGTCGTTGACGGCACGGATGCCGATCGGATCCGTGGCCTGGGCCGCGTCGAAGGCCCCCCCCACGGCGATCACCGCGCGACATGGGCCGGTCTGTTGCAACAGTCCGTCCAGGCGCCAATCCGGGATGCGGATCAGGTCTGGATGGGCGGTTTCAAGCTGGGCGAGGGTGGCGTCGCGGATGACCCGCACCACCCGCGCCGCGCCACGCCGGGTCAGCTCCTTGGCCAGCGACTCCCCGGCGTGGTCGGCATCCGCCAACACCAGGATCGGCAGATCACGGGAGTCCGGCTCGAGCAGGCCCGAGGGGATGGGTTCGGCCTGGGGCTCCCAGGCGAGCCGATAGAGCCACGCATCCAGATGGGCGGCATCGTCCTCCTCCTGGCTCCTGGGCAGCGCCTTGCAGCGCAGTTTCTCCAGGGCCACGAAGATCCGGCCATCCTGGTCGCACAAGGTCAGATCGCACTCGATGAAACGGTCGTTGCTCTCCGTGACCTGCAAATGGCACCAGAAGGGGGTGGTGGGGGTGGCGTAAAACCGCAACCGTTGGATCCCGACCGGCAGATAGAGTCCGGCATCGGCCTTCATGGTCACCATCAACGCCTGGAAACAGGCGTCGAGCAGGGATGGATGCAACCGGTAGGCATCATCCGCCGCGCTCCAGTCGTCGTGGGCCGCCACCTCCACCAGCACCGCGTTCTCGCAGCGCATCAACTGTCGCAAACCCCGGAACCAGGGGCCGTAGTGAAGTCCCATGCCATCCAGTTGGGCGTAAACCGTTTCGATCGGAATCGTCTCCACGCAGAAACGGCGGATGGTGGTCAGGTCCAGATGGCCCGCCTCGCCGATCCCTTCGGCGGAGATCATCCCCGAGGCGTGCAGCGACCAGCGATCCGACTGATCCTGGCGTTGTCCGTGCACGGTGTAGCGGTGCTGGCCCGGATCAAAGGCGATGTGCAACTGCACGTCCCCGCTCGTCCCCAGCACCATGGCCTGATGAAAACGCAGCGACTCCAACAGGCAGGGGGCCTCCCCATTCAGGGCCCGATGGATGGCAAGCCCGATCTCCACATACCCCGCGCCCGGAAAGACCACCGACCCTTCCACCTGGTGATCGCGCACGAAGGGGAGCAGGGCGATGTTGATCTGGCTCTCCCAGGCGGGCTGGGGGGTGTTGACCCGTTGGGCCAACAGGGCATGCTCCACCTGGTAGAGCCGGTCGAACAGCGCCGC
>JADGAY010000230.1 GCA_015231775.1 Magnetococcales bacterium
AAAAGCGTTTTTTCGCGCCTTTTGCGAAAAAACGCTGCGCGCAGCCTTGGTCACGGATGACGTTTTGCGCCTTTGCAAAACGTCATCCGTGACCCTCGCCAGAACTGGCCGCCGAAGGTGGCAACGCTCAACGCGCGCGCACCGCCTCGGGACGAACACCCGGCACCTTGGTAGCCTTCTCCTGGGCGGCCTTGGCCTCCTCCTCGCTGGCGAAGGGTCCGGCGGTCAAGCGATAGAAACGCTTGTCGCCCACCATCACCATCTCCTCGCGCACCGTCAAACCCGCCCCTTGCAACGCCCGCAACGTGGACTCCAGATTGCCGCGATCCTGGAACGATCCCAACCGGAACTCATAGCCGCCCCCCTTGCCCGCCACCGACGCAACCTCTTTTTTCAACGGTTCGGCCACGGATTCCTTTTTCGGAGGTTCGGGAGCAACCTCTTTTTTCGCCGGTTCGGCCACGGGTTCCTTTTTCGGCGGTTCGGGGGCAACCTCTTTTTTCGCCGGTTCGGCCACGGGCTCTTTTTTCGGCGGTTCGGGGGCAACCTCTTTTTTCGCCGGTTCGGCCACGGGTTCCTTTTTCGGCGGTTCGGGGGCAACCTCTTTTTTCGCCGGTTCGGCCACGGGTTCCTTTTTCGACGAGGCAGGGGCAACCTCCTTTTTCGCCGGTTCGGCCACGGGCTCTTTTTTCGCCGATTCGGGGGCAACCTCTTTTTTCGGCGGCTCACGGGTGCCATCACCGCGTTGCATGGCCTCGACCACGCGGCGCGCATCCGCATCCCCGCCGTCACGCCGCGCCACGAAGGCCAGCCACTCCCGACCCGCCGGACCGCGCGCCTGCTCGAAGGCATGCCAGGCCTCGACCGCCTCGGCTATTTTGCCACCCCGCGCGGCCAGGAGACCGCGATTGAAGGCGTGCCAGGCCTGATCCGGATCCAGGCGCGCGGCGCGCTGAAAATCCGTGTCCGCCTCGCTGTTCCGCCCCAATCCCAACTGCACCAAGCCGCGATGACGCAAGGCGATGGCATCCGCCGGATCCAGGCGCAGGGCGTGGTTGAAGTTGATCAACGCCTGCTCCGGCTGCCCGGCGGCCAGACGCGCCAATCCGCGCAGCCGCCACAGACGCGCCACGCCGCTTTCGATGTGCAGCGCGGCGGAACAGGCCTCGATGGCGCGGGTGGCAACTTCGGGCCGTTTTTGCGCCAACGCGATCCGGGTTTGTGCCTCGCAAAGCCCCTCGAGTGCCGCCAGCCGCCGCTCGAGGGTCGGCTCGCCGGTGGTCAAAATGCGCTTGAAGCCGTCGATGGCGCTTTCGTGCCGTCCGGCGCGCAACTCGGCGCGGGCGCTCTCCAACGGTTCCGAAGCCGCGCCGGTTGGCGCGCCGGCCCAGACCACACCGCGCCCGTGCAGCCCAAGCACGACGAACACAACCAACACCCCAATCCTGTGCCTAACCATGTCCATGCGCTTTCATCAAGATCCCATAGGCCCGGTTGATCTCCCGCATCTTCTCTTGCGCCAGGGCGCGCAACGCCACTCCCATCGAGGCGAGCCGGTCCGGATGGTAGCTCTTGACCCGCAACCGGTAGGCCCACTGGATGCGCGCCACGGTCGGCTCGCCGCAAATCCCCAACACCCGCCGCGCCAGACCCAGCTCATCCCAGGCCGGAATCAACCCCTCCTCCCGTCCTTCCGGGCAGTACCAGGTTTGATTCTCTCCCAGTTCCTCGGACTCCTGGCCGACCAAAAAATTCCCGGAAACCTCCGCAGCCTCGACCTCCTCCTCCAACAACCCGATCAATCGCCGCCGTTCCGCCTCCAGACCCTCCACCCGCTCCTGGGAGGAGGCCAGGGACTCCTCCAGCATCATGCGCTCACGCTGCGCGTGCCGCAATGCCTCCCGCGCCTCTATCCCCGCCTGCCGTTCCGCCTCGGAGGCCGCCAGGAGTGCCTCCCGGTCGGCCTTGAGGGCCGCCAGCTCCCCCTGGAGCCGCTCCAGACGCCGGTTGAGGGCGTCGCGCTCGTCGGCCACTTGGCGCAGCGCCAGCCGCGAGGCCACATCCCGATCCCGCAACAGCTTCATCTCCCGGCGCGCCTCGACCAGGGCCAGCCGCTCCTCCCCGCCCGCCGGGTTTCCCCGCCCGGCGCCCCCCTCCGCGCCGGGGGCAAAGAGCCGCGCCGGATCGTGGAGATAGCCGGCGATCTCGATCACCCGTTCGCGGGCGTGGATCAACAGGCCGCCCACCCGAGGCTCGCTTTCGTAGCACACCTCCCCACCCGCGACATCCACCACCTGGTACGAAAGCCCACACGCGGAACAGGCCCGACCCGCCCCCAGCTCCTCCTCGGCCACCACCAGCCAGGTTTCGCAGCCATGACAGCGCACCCGAAAGAAACGCCGCCGGCGCTCCCCCGCCCCGATCCGCTCCACGACCCGACGCCCGCCCGCCTCGTAGACCAGACACCGCCGTCCATTCACCCGTTCCACCACCAACGACAACGCGCAGTTCGGGCAGTGTTGTTGCCAGCGGGTGGCGGCCTCGGGGTACTCCAAGGTCACCTCGTGTTCGCATTGCGGGCAGGTACGGATCAACCGACACATACCAACCGGCGCGGCTGCCTTCTTTTCATCCACAACAGGGGGTCGAGCAGGGGTGGAAGGGGGAAAAAGCCAGGGATTGGCCGTCTGCATGCCGATTTTCTCCGCCCATCGAGGGATTTTGGCTGGTTGCATGAGGGATTCTTGACCAGACCCGGCAATTATCGTGCATTTCGATAATTCTTTCAACCGCGCGAGCACGGATGTGGGGAGGACGCGGCATGTTGCGTGTGCCGCGATCAGGCATCGCGGGCGCAGCGGAAGCCGAGGGAATCTTTCTTGTACCAAGTGTGACGACCAAATCGACACGCCGAGCGCACCATATTTGGTAAGGCGATCCAAGAGGCCCCACGCAACATGCGCTTTTTCTCAATTTGTTCTAACCATGTATCATCCTGATCTAACCATACTTGACCATTTGCCGGAGCTCCATGGTATGAACCATGTTTGTGGTCAAGACACCACTCTGACACATTTCCTAACATATCATACAATCCAAAAGTATTTGGATTTTTTTGTCCAACATCCTGGGTACCAGACCTGGAAAACAGGTACTGCTTCTCCAACCATCCGGAACTATCTACTCCCTCCTCCAGATCATAATCCTTGCCGCTGTTACCGCCATACCAAGCGATGAGATCCAAAGCTGGGGCGTTGTGCTCCCCAAATATTTTTAGCTCACCGGTATAAATGGCGGTGGTGGTATTGGCTCGACATGCGTATTCCCATTGTGCCTCACTGGGCAATCTTAAATTTAAACCAGGACTCAATTTCTCAACCACTTGAAAGAACGTTTGAACCATACCAAAATCTACCTGTTCAACTGGTCTTTTTGGTGACTTGAATCGACTTGGATTATTACCCATAACTGCATACCATAAATCTTGTGTACATGGGGTGTCCGCCAGCCAAAAGCCTGTTTGGAAAGTCACCTCATGTTGCGGTCCTTCGTCTGCAAATCGTCCCGGCTCATCCTCGGGTGAGCCCATCAGGAAGCGCCCAGGCGGGATCCAGCGCAGTTTTTGGGTGATTGGGCCACTCTTCTTCCCTTCGATGGTAAAACTCGCCCACAAGCCATGGGGATCCCGCCCGATGGCATCTGCCCAGGCGGGCTTGACTAGGCGGCCAAAAGTCAAGGTCTCGCAATCGCTCTGCACCTGGAACCGCTCGCCATCGGGCAAGGGGCAACTCGCCTTGTCAGGCGACTGGCGCAGGTCCAGCAGCACCGCCGCCGAGCCTGTCACTGCCCGACCCGTCCGCCGCTCCGCTAGGTGGACAGGACGGGCAGCCCTCTGTGCCAATGTAGACGAGACACCGACCCCCAAATAGTTTAGTGTAGG
>JADGAY010000231.1 GCA_015231775.1 Magnetococcales bacterium
ACGACTCAGCTTCCAAGGCTGCGCGCAGCGTTTTTCACAAAAACCGTGAAAAACGTTTTTTTTTAAGAGCACGCAAAATTCAAAACAAAATTCAAAACCAAAACCTCGGAGGCGCTGCCTCCGAACCTCCGCCGGGGGCCTTCGACCCCCGGACCCCCGCAACACTTTTTGGGCTCCATTGTCACTGCCGCACGCTAAAAACTTTCCCCGTTCCCCGATTATTTCCCCTTGACCCCCTCTCTCCTCCTCCTCTATCGTCTCACACCATGCCGCAAGGTTCCCCCCCGCAAGGGTGGGGTGAAACGGGAAGTCCGGTGGAAGATCCCTCTTCAAATCCGGCGCTGCCCCCGCAACGGTGATCGAGTCAAAGCGAAAATGGATGGTTGCCACTGCCCGCAAGGGTGGGAAGGTGATTTTCGCTGATCCGGGGAACTCCCCCGAGTCGCTCGTCAGCCCGGAGACCGGCCTTGAGGTGATTTTTTAAGTCGCGTCGCGCGGGGCGGCGGCTTGGAAAACCTCTGCGTCTTCATTTTCGATGGTTTTTCCGGCAGTTACCGTTTTTTCTCCCCTATCCGCGTGGACGCCCGACCCCTTTTTCTCGTTGCGGGAGCGCTCGAGAAACAGATCCGGAGGAACGCCCCATGCGTCGGATTTCCTGTTTGTCCTTGTTGTGCCTCGGTTTCATCCACCCCACGGACGGCCAGGCCGTCGAAAACAACCCACTCGAAGAGACAGTGGTCACCGCAACCCGCTTTCCCGCCAAACGCTCCACCATTCCCGCCCACATCACCACCATCAGCCAAGAAGAGATCGCCGAAAGCCACGCCACCTCGATCCCGGATCTGCTGCGGGGCGTGGCCGGAATCCATGTCGTCGATACCACGGGAAACGGACGCTATTTCAACGTGGACCTGCGCGGCTTCGGCGAGACATCCGGTTACAACACCCTGGTGCTGGTGGATGGACGACGCATCAACCAGGCCGATCTGAGCGGCGTGGATTGGTTGCAAATCCCCTTGGGACGCGTTGAAAAAATCGAAATCATCCGCGGCGGATCAGGCGCGGCCTTGTACGGGGATAATGCCTCGGGTGGTGTGGTGAACATCATCACACGCGCCGGAAATCGGGAGGGGAGAGGTGAAATCCAACTCGAGGCCGGGAGTTATGGCCTGGCCACCACACATCTGCACCTCGATGGCAATCACAACCACCTCTCCTACGCCTTGAGTGCCGGCTTCAAGAATCTGGACGGTTTCCGGGACAACAGCGATCTGGAAGCACGCGATACCGGACTCAAACTCCGCTATCAGGCCCATGATGCCCTGGCACTGAATGTAAGCGCCGGCTACCAAACAGACACGTCGCGCCTCCCCTCCGCCATCAAAGAGAGCGATCTGGCCAAAAGTATTAGCCGAACATCCACCACCACCCCTACTCAGTCCGTGGAGCTGACCGATTATCACGTCCAAGTCACCCCGGAACTGCGTCTTTCCGAACAGGCGCAGTTCACCATGGATCTCTCCAGACGGAATCGGGAGCAACGGTTCAATCCCTTCAATTTTCGTTCGGAAATGGAGAGCTGGATGTTGGCACCCCGGCTGCGGATCGATCACGCATGGGGAGGAATCAGCGATCAAGTGACCGTGGGCCTGGATTATCAGGATGTGGCGGCACGCATCGGCAGTGACGATTTGGGAAAAGAGTCCCTGGGGATCTATGCCCATAACGAACTCCGGCTATCGCCCCAATGGAGCTGGACGCAGGCGTTCCGTCAGGACCGGGCGGACTTTCAATTTGCCTCCTATCAACCGGATCGGGTGCGGCGGAATGAACAGGCCTATTCCACCGGCATCGCGTATGATCCCGATGTCGCGAATCGACTGCATGTCAATTACTCCCGCAGTTTCCGCTTTCCGTTGCTCGATGAGTTCTTCGTATTCGACACCACGACCTTCATGGTCAATGTCAATACGGCGATTCGACCCCAAAGGGTCCAGGAGTGGCAGGGCGGTTGGCGACACACCTGGAACCCCACCCTCAAGGGGGAGATCAATCTGTTTCGTCTCCTGACACGGGATGAGATCTACTACGATCTCATGGCCGGGGTGAATACCAATCTGGATAGCACGGTGGTCCGTGACGGTTTGGGGTTGCAATTGGAAAAGCAGTTCGAATCCTTCTCGCTGACAGGTTACTCCACCTGGACAAAAGCTGAAATCGACTCCGGCACCTATGCTGGCAAACGGATGCCCGGTGTTCCCGGTTTCGTGGGAGGCGGAACGGTCCGCTATTTTCCGTCGGAACGACTGACCTGGGAATGGGATGCACGGTACATCGGATCACGCCCTTACATCAGCGACTTCGCCAACAGCTACGGCGAACAGGCGGGCTATTTCGTCATGGATGCGAGCGTGCGTCATCAATGGTCCAGCGTAACGGGTTGGTTGAAAATCAACAACCTGGCGGGACGCGAGTATGCGGAGTTTGGCGGCTTGAGCTTCGGATTTCCACCTGAGAGGGGCTGGTTTGCCTCGCCCGGACGTAACGTTCTGGTCGGGGTCACGTCACGATTTTAAGAGCCTGTCCGGTGATTCCCAGGAATCACCATCACCACCCGCGACGCTGACGCGCCTGCTCCAGTTGATCACAGAGCAGCTCCGCGCCATCGAGAATCCGCGGGGTGTGACGCTGGAGCAGATCCGGCGGGACAAAGAAGAGATTACCACGGCGCACGGCCAACAGCGGGCTCCAGCGTTGCCAGTGATCGAGCCACTCGGGACGGGAGGCATCCATGCCGCTGGCCACGATCGCCTCCGGATCCCGAGCCAGCACCGCCTCCAGATCGATCACCGGCGCAAGCGCGGGCAGGTCGGCGAAGATGTTCTCGCCACCGCACAGGCGGATCACATCGCTGATCAGATGCGCGCCGTTGACGGTCATGAGCGGCTCGTGCCACACCTGGTAAAACGTGTAAACCGGTTTACCTTGGCGCGGACGGGTTCGCAACCGCTCGAGACGCTCCCGGAACGCGGTAGCCTGTTGGACGCCCTGATCCTGGTGACCGGTCCGGGCACCCAGGGTTTCGAGTGCCGCCGGGATCTCATCCAGACGCCGGGGATCCAGCAGCCAGAGGGGCAATCCGAATCGTTCCAGGCTCTTGAGCAGATGATCCGGATTGCCCCCCGGCCAGCCGATCACCAGATCCGGACGGGCGGCGATCACCGCTTCGGGATCGAATCGGTCGTAGCCGCCGATGCGGGGAATGGCACGGGCCTCGGGGGGATGATCGCTGTAGTCGGCCACCGCGACCAGTTGCCCGCCGGCACCCACGGCAAAAAGCAGCTCCGTGAGGTTCGGGGCGAGGGCAACGATGCGCCTGGCGGGAGGGGAATCGGTCGGTTCGGCAACGACTGGCGCCACCCAGCCGAACCAGAGGATGGCCAACAACCGGACCACGCGCCTGGGATCAACCCTCCACATGACCGGTTCCCACATACCGTTCGATGGTGGCCAGCAGGGCCCGCTTGCGCACCGGCTTGGAGAGGTGGGTATCGCAACCGGCGTCGAGACTTTGGGCGATGTTTTCGGTCAAGGCATAGGCGGTGATGGCCACGATCGGCAGATGTCGATCATGCGGCTCCTCGGCACGCCAGATGCGAGTGACGGTCAAGCCATCCATGACCGGCATCTGCACATCCATGAGCACCAGGTCGAACCGTTCATCCCGCAGGCGGGCCAGCGCCTCGGCGCCATTCTCGACCATGACCACCTCGTAGGGAGAGGTTTCCAGGTAGGCGCCAAAGAGAAGCCGGTTCTCCTCGGTGTCATCGGCCAAAAGAATGCGCGGACGGTGGGAGAGACGAGGCGCCTTCGGCATGGGTTCGGCGGAGCGTCGATCCAGTTCCGCCTGTTCGCATTCGGCCCGCGT
>JADGAY010000232.1 GCA_015231775.1 Magnetococcales bacterium
GTGGAGTGTGGAATCCACCCTTCGCAATTCGTCTTTTTGGATATCGATCATTAGGTTAGGTATGAGCGCGCACCGTTTCTGGCGTCTGTATGTCACCCAATCACAGAATTCCAGCCGCAACATCCTGCTGTTCAAGACCCTCGAATTCCGGGCCAGCATCGGCGGTCCCTCCATCTGCACCGGCGGGAGCGCCATTGCCAGCGGAGCGGAGTCGTCGTACCCGGCAGCCCATGCGTTCGACGGCAATGACGCCACCTCATGGTATCTCCTCGGGACCGACGCGCCGGTCTGGATCGGTTACGATTTAGGCTACGGCAACGCCGCGCCGGTCGAAGAGATCGCCATCGATGCCTCGGGATATTCGGCCCCGAGCAGCTTCAGCCTGCAACACTCCGACGACGGCATCATCTGGACCACCCTGAAATCCTGGACCGCGCTCAGCCAGAACTATTTCTGGAGCCGGGCGGTTTTCTCCATCCACTGGAGCGTGACCGCCACCGCCGGCGTGAGCACGCCGTTCGACTACGACCACACCGATCCGGGCCCGCACCGCTTCTGGCGATTGCTGTTCACCCGGTCGAACTTCGCCGGCTGGTCGGACAGTAACTGGTGCTCAGGCGAGACCAACTATCCGGTCGCCAACCGGATCGAGTTCCGGGCGGTCTGTGACGGCCCGTCGATCTGCACCGGCGGGACACCCTTCGGCGGGCCCGAGTCGGATGAGTTCGGCTACGCCTTTGACGACAATCCCGAATCCGGCTGGGGCGCGATCGATACCAACGACTGCAAGAATCCGGTCTGGATCGGCTATGACCTCGGCGAAGGACAATCCTCGCTGGTCGCCGAAATCGCCTACGTTCCCTCCCGAGACCTCCCCAACACCCCGAACTGTTTCAGCCTGCAGTACTCGGATGATGGCGAGTTCTGGCACATCTTCAAGGCCTGGCAGAATCTGGGAATCGAGGAGTGGACCCCGTACCAACCCAAGATCCTGGCCACGGGTCCGATCCAGTACGCCCGCGCCGGGATTGAGACGAGCTACCCGGTCGGCGGCGAAACAACCAGCGCGCACCGGTTTTGGCGACTGCACATCACCGCTTCGACCCGGCCCTATGTCAACGATATCGTGTTGCTCAACCTCCGACTGCGGGCCGTGGCCGAGGGGCCGACCATCTGCATCAACGGTGTCGCCGATGCCAGCGAAAACCCGTTGGACGCTGAATGGGTCTTCGCCGAGTACGGCGGATGGAGCGCGCTCTCCTTTGGCGGCGAGGTCTGGATCTCTTATGACCTCGGCGAGGGTGTGGCCTCGGAGGTGATTGAGGTGCTGATCACGCCGCTCTACGCCAATCGTGCCCCGGCGGATTTCAGCCTGCAATACTCCGACGACGGCCTCACCTGGGCCATCCTCAAACGTTGGGTCGGCCTGACCTCCCGCGACTGGGCGGACGAGGCCGAGAAGCTTCTGACCATCGACGCTTTGCGCACCTCCGCAGCCGCGTTCAAGATTGCCTATCATATCGCGCGGACCGATGCACCGGCGCACCGTTTCTGGCGGCTCTTCATGACCTCCGGCAGTTTCGGGGAGTACAGCTATGTCGATCTGGCCAAGCTGGAGTTCCGGTCGGTCGCGGGTGGCCCGTCCATCTGCGTGGCCGGAACACCAATCGCCAGTGCAAATGTCGAGCAAGCCGGCAACGTTTTCGACGACGAGATCGGCGAAGACTCCGAATTTGATTGGACCGGCTCGATTGGCGGATGGGGCTGGTGGGGAGGCGATGCATGGGCACCGCTCTGGATCGGCTATGATCTTGGTGCTGGGCGGGCCTTCGCGGTCTCCGAGATGGTCATCGTCGTGCGGGATCCGGGAGACGCCCCGGCGGTCTTCAGCCTGCACTACTCGGACGACGGCTTGGAGTGGTGGCCACTCAAATCCTGGGAGGTGGACCCCTGGATTGAATGGCTGACGCCGGAGGGCGAGCCGGAAAACCCTCTGATCGCCAAAACCTTCCACGTCGAGCCTCTGGTGTTTTTTTCACCGGTTATCGGCGCTCCTCTGACGACTCGCTACGGAGTATTCACGGCATCCGCTTTGGTGCAGCCGCAAACGTTTGGGGCCGGACGGACACTGACCACGCCTTTTTCGTTCATGCGGGTGGCGGCCACTGCGCTTGCCACACCCTACGGCAGCGCGGTCGTGGCAACCAGTGGCCTGATCACACCCGCCGCGATCCTTGATTACAATCCCGCCGGTGTCGGACTGGTGACCCTCTACCGGATAATCGATTCCGACCGGCCCGCTGTCGTGCCGCCACTCGATCCGCATCTAATCCACAATACCCGACGCATTGAGCTGGCATCCGCCGAAATCTACATGGCGGAAGGCGATTACGGCTGGTCTGGATCCGCAGCCATCGCCTCTTTGGCCGACTTTCAATCGCTGGGCGTGGATGATTCGGTCACGCTGATGCTGGGCGAGACCGGCTTCTCCCTGCTGGTGGACAGCCGTTCCGTCTCGCGCGGCGCCGATTCCGTCGGCCTGACCGTCTCCCTGGTCAGCGCCACGGCAGCCCTGTCGGCCCCGCGCGCGGCACTCGTCTCGATGACGCCGGACTCCCTCATGACTGCCCGCCAGGCCGCCGAATCGGCAATCGGTGCCATCGAATGGTCGATGCTTGACTGGCCGATTCCGCCGGGTCGGATCGCGTTTCATGATGCCGCCCCCATGGCCATCGCCGAGGCCATGGCTGGAGCCGCCGGTGGCGTGATCGAGACACTGCCTGATGGACGCCTGCGTGCCCGGCACCGCTTCCCGATCCGGGTGCCTGATTGGCCGGACGCCGTGCCGGACCACACCTTGACCGAGGAGACCATCCTCTCCATCCAGGAGTCTTACCGCCACTTGACCCGCGTGGACCGCGTGGTGGTGCGCGACTGGCAGCCGAACGATTCCGGCAGACTGGCTATCGAGCCGGACAGCCGCCCGATGGGCCTCAACCGTGGCTCGCCGAACCTCTATCCCGGCGCTCTGGTCCATCTGCTGGTCCATGCCAGCCCGGATATCAGCAACGTCACGCTGACCGCCTCGGCGGGCAAACTCTGGCCTGGCGAGTTGCAGCAGTGGAAGGAGACTGTCGATCTGGTCTTTGCCGACAAGGCCACCGTGACCCTGCCAGCGCAGGTGATCTCCCTGGACGCCTTCCACTGGCTTGGGCCAGATCTTGACGCGCTCACCCTCGATGCGGACGGCATCACCGTCACGGCGGCCCGCTCCGGCCTGTCGGTGGCACGGGTGAAGGTGACTCGGCGCGCAATGGCGTGGCTCTTCAAGGCACCCAGACTCCTGGCCGGAGAGACGCAATTCCCGGTCGTCTTCGTGGCCACGGCCACGGACGGCGATTCGCGTGCTGCCGGTGAGATCACCGCCCTGCGAGGCGAGGGCCTGCATCCCGGTGACGACATCCTGGAACCGCTCGCCTCCCATGTCGATGCCCGCCGCGAACGAGGCCGCGCGGTGATCGATGCCGAAGAGCCGTTGCAGGAGGTGACGGTCGCGACCCTGTTCAATGCCGATCTCCTACCGGGCCAATTGATCGAAGTGAATGACGCCGCCATGGGAGTCCCCTGGCGCGGCAAGGCCAAGTCGGTCCGCCACTCAGTCGGCGACTTCCCAATCACCACTCTCGATCTGGTCCGTCATGTCCCTGCTCGATGATCTGCAATCCATCCTCGCCCCGGACCAACAGACGCCGGGTCGTGTCGTCGCCGTGCGCGGCAGTGTTGTCCGCGTGGCCACCAGCCTCGGCCTCGTCGAGGCGACCGCGTTGGAGGATCTGGTGGTAGGCGAGCTGGTGGTAATCCGCGAGCGCCGGGCTGAAAAGATGAATCGCGGGCTGGGGCGGGTGTTTTTTGTGTGAA
>JADGAY010000035.1 GCA_015231775.1 Magnetococcales bacterium
AAGGGCTTTGCCCTTGGATCCCACCAGGGGCCACGGGCCCCTGGACCCCGCCAGTTGTTTGGGGGGCTGAAACGTTTGCAAGGAGTCCTCTTTCATGTCGCTGGACAATCGCATCATCCTGGTCACCGGCGCCGGTTCCGGCCTGGGTCGGGCGGTCTCGATCGCCTGCGCCAAGGCCGGGGCGCGGGTGTTCCTGCTCGGCAGTCGCCAAAAACCGCTGAAACAGACCGATGATCTCATCCGCGCCACGGGTGGCGAGGCCGGGATCGTCCCCTTGAACCTGGAAAGCGACCTCCATCGCGTGCCCGAAGTGACCAAGGCGCTGTTCGAACGGTTCGGTCGGCTGGACGTGCTGATCAACGCGGCAGCCCAGATCGGACCACGCACCCCCATGGAGCTGCACTGCCCGGCGGATTGGGAGACGGTGATGCGGGTGAACGTCACGGCGCCGTTCTTCTTGACCCGCGAGATGATGCCCCTGCTCAAGAAAAGCGACGCCGGCGTGGTGATCCAGGTGATCTGTCGCGAAGCCACGGAGCCAACCCCGTTTCGTGGCTCCTATGCCGCCTCCAAGGCCGCCCTCTGGCAGATGACCCGCTGCTGGGCCGCCGAAACCCCCAACAGCCCGGTGCGCATGGTGGCCGTGGATCCCGGTCCCATGGCCACCGCGCTGCGCACCAAGGTCTTTCCCGGCGAAAACCCCGCCACCCTCCCAACCCCGGAGAGCGTGACCGGAATCTTTCTCACCCTGGCCGCCGCCGACTCGCCCGCCGTCCACGGGGAGCTGTATCACCCCACCTCGACCTGACCAAGCCCCTCAGCAGACGGCCTGCCCAGCAGGTACACCAGATGGTAGGTGGCCACGAACCCGCTCCCCTGGCCGCGCAACAGACGACGCAGGGTGCCGGCTGACACCGGTCGGTGCCCGGTGGCCGGGGCCTGGGCGCCGATGGCGCGCAGGGCACGCAGAAACGCCAGGGCCGAGGGGTGGGCGGTGGGCAGGCGCTCCTCGGTGATGGCCAGATCGGCGGGGAAATGATGCCGCCACGCCGCCGAACTCGGATAGTCGCGCAGACCATGGGCGAGCCCCTGGGCGGCGCAGAGCGCTCGCCACTCGGCGAAATTCCCCTCCCCAAGGGTGGACAGGGCCAGCCAGCCGCCGGGATTGAGCCGGGCGCGACACGCCATGGCCGCTTGCATGGGATCGGAGAACCACTGCCAGGCGAGATTGGCGGTGATCAGGTCGAATCCCCCACCCACGGCGAGCCGCTCCCCGTCCATGGCCGCGAATCCGAGACGGTCATGACCGGAAAGGTTGGCGCGCGCCTCGTGCAGCATGCTCAAGGCGCGGTCGGTGGCCAGAATCGTGGCCTGGGGGTAAAGACGCACCAGATGGCGGGTCAACAAACCGGTCCCGCAGCCGATCTCCAGGATCCTCGGCGCCTCGGGCAGGGCGCGTTCCGCCAGGCGCGCCGCCAGCCGCCCCGCCGCATGGGCCTGGGGCCCGGCGTACTGCTCATACCGGGATGCCGCCGCGTCGAAGGCTTGGGTCACCGGGAACGACCCCTTCATGAGGCCCCATGCTGACGCGCGAAGGCGTCGATGCGGGCCGAGACCCGCTCGGATCGGGTCAGGGGGAGCAGATGACCGCCATCCTCGAACCACTCCAGGGTCGAGGACGGGCCAGGCTGAAACTGTTGAACCATCATCTCCGGGGTGACCACCCGATCGTCCTGGCTTGCGATCACCAAAAGCGGCTTCTCCCAGCTCGCAAGCAGGGGCCGGCTGTCCCACTCGGCCAGCCACGCGAGTCCCTGGGCCAAGGCCTGGGTGTTGAGGATGGACGGGAGGGCCAGAAGGGATTGCAGACCGCCCTGACGCTGAAAATCCTTCAGCACCGAGTGGGGATCCACCGACAGACGCGACACCATCCGCTCCAGGATGCGGGGCGCGACACCGGCGGGAAAATCCGCGGCGCGGGCAAAGCGGCAGAAGCCGTTGATGGCGATCAGACCCCGGCAACGGGTGGCCAGATCCGGATCGAGAAGCAGTTGTCGGGTCAACCAGAGAAAACCGAGGGAGTGGCCGATGGCGAGGAAATCCCCCCCGGACGGGAGGGCGGTTGCGGCGGGGTGATGAAATCCCAGCTCCAGGGAGTGGGTGGACCAGGCCTGGAGTCCGCGCCGCACCGGACGCCACGCCCCGGCGCCGAGGCCCCAGCCATGGACCAGGACAAGGGTCGAGGACACATCAGACCTCGAGGAATTTGGGAAACCGCGTCAGATTGCGGCAGCCCTGGGCCTCGACCACCACCACATCCTCCAGACGCGCCCCACCCAGATCGGGATAGTAGAGCCCCGGCTCCACGGTGACCACATGACCGGTCAGCAGGGTCTGATCCTTGCCGCCGATGCGCGGGGATTCGTGGATCTCCAACCCCAGGCCATGCCCGGTGCCATGGAAGAATCCGATCTGACGTCCGGCCTCGTCGGTGCCGGTGACGAAACCGGCACGGGCCATGGAATCGGTGACGGCCTGATGCACGGCCTGTCCCGAAACCTGATCGCGAATCCGCTCGAAGGCCAGCTCCTGGGCCCCCTTCACCGCGTCCCACAACGCCCGCAGCCGCTCCGGGGCCCGCCCCTTGCAGACCGTGCGGGTCATGTCGCCCCAATAGCCGCTCTTTTCCATGCGCGGGAAGATGTCGAGGATGATCGATTGGTGGGCGCGCAACACCCCGTGCCCCTCCTCGTGGGGATCGGCCCCCTGGGGACCGCCGGCGACGATGGTGTGGCGCGGCGAGGCACCCTCGCGCACCAGCCGGGCATGGATCTCGCCACGCACCCGCTCGCTGGTCAGGGGGGCGCCGCCGGACCAGAGGATCCCGTCCGCGCCGATGGTGGCCGCACCGATCATCTCGATGCCGGCCTGCATCCCCAACCCGGTCACCTCGAGGGCCGCCTCGATGTGGGCGATCTCCTCGGGGCCCTTGATGGCCCGCTCCGGCCAGAAGAGACCGCTCTCCGGGATCAGTTCGATCCCGTCGCCACGCAGCCGGTCGGCCATCAGCAGCGGAAAATCACCTGGGGTCGCGACCCGTTCGATGCCGAGTTCGTGTAAAAAGAAGCGGGTCAGGGCCTCGGTGGTGGCGCTCGCGTCGGGATGGCGCTCCTGCCAGCGGCTCTTGATCTGGCTCCACTCGTGGACCTGCTCCACCCCCGCGGTGCGTCGGGCGCGATCCACCTCCAGGGCGGTGACCACGATATGGTCACGTCCCGAGGGGTCGCGCAGGTAGAGGAACGGATCCGGAGCGAAAAACCGGGTGGCGTAATAGAGATCCGCCGACGATTCGCTGTCGGCGTAGATCATGCGGGCCGTCTCCATGGCGTGGGGCATGGACGCGCGGGTCACTTGAAGTTGGCGTTCGGAACCCCGAAGAAGTTGTGAAACTTCTTGCCGGTCTTGATCTTGACGGTCTGGAAGTAGCGGTCCGTGGAGTCACGCTTCATGCCGGCTCCGATAGCCTTGGCAAAGACCCAGACAACGAATCCGACGACGAGAAGATTGAAAATGGCCATCTTGGCGGTTTCTCCGGTCAAGGGTTTTGAAGGCATGCGGCTGCCCGTTCGTGAAGTCCGGGCGGAATGTTTAAAATAAAACACCCCCGGCCAGGATGCAACCGGGGGTGCGTTTTTTTTCCACGAACAGCCGTGGGCCAGGGCACGGGCGCGGGATGGGGGAGAACTCCCCCGCACCCGCCACCCCTGTATGAATCACATGCCCATGTCACCCATGCCGCCCATGCCGCCACCCGGCATGGCCGGCGCGGCATCCTTCTTGGGCAGCTCGGCGACCATGGCCTCGGTGGTGATCATCAGACCGGCCACGGAGGCGGCGGCTTGCAGGGCATGCCGGCTCACCTTGGTCGGATCGATCACGCCACGGGCCACCAGATCGGTGTACTCATCCTTGGAGGCGTCGAACCCGAAGGAGGGACGATTGTTCTCCAGGATCTTGCTGACCACCACCGAACCCTCGGCACCGGCGTTCTCGGCGATGATGCGCACCGGCTCCTCCAGGGCGCGACGGACGATGGCGATACCCACCCGCTGATCGTCGTTGGCCACCTGGAGATTCTCCAGGGCGGAACGGGCGCGCAGCAGGGCCACGCCACCACCCGGCACGATCCCCTCTTCCACGGCGGCGCGGGTGGCATGCAGCGCATCCTCGACCCGATCCTTGCGCTCCTTCACCTCGACCTCGGTGGCGCCACCGACCTTGAGCACCGCCACGCCTCCGGCCAGCTTGGCCAGACGCTCTTGCAGCTTCTCGCGGTCGTAGTCGGAGGTGGTGTCCTCCATCTGGGCCTTGATCTGATTGACACGGGCCTTGATGTCCATCGGCGAGCCGACGCCATCGACGATGGTGGTGTCATCCTTGGTGATGATGATCGACTTGGCGCTGCCCAGCATCTCAACGGAGACATTCTCGAGCTTCACGCCCACATCCTCGGAGGCCACGGTGCCGCCGGTCAGGATGGCGACATCCTCGAGCATCGCCTTGCGACGATCGCCGAAGCCGGGGGCCTTGACCGCGCACACCTTGAGTCCGCCCCGCAGCTTGTTGACCACCAGGGTGGCCAGGGCCTCGCCCTCGACATCCTCGGCGATGATCAACAGCGGACGGGAGGATTGCACCACGGCCTCGAGCACGGGCAGGATCTGCTGGAGATTGCTGACCTTCTTCTCGACGATCAGGATGAGGGGATCTTCCATCTCCACCTGCATCTTCTCGGCGTTGGTGACGAAATAGGGGGAGAGATAACCGCGATCGAACTGCATCCCCTCGACCACCTCCAGGGTGGTTTCGAGCATTTTGTTCTCCTCGACCGTGATCACCCCCTGCTTGCCAACCTTGTCCATGGCCTCGGCGATCATTCTGCCGACCTCGACATCGTTGTTCGAGGAGATGGTACCCACCTGGGCCACCTCTTCCGAGCTGGTGATCTCCTTGGAGGCTGCTTTCAGGGCCGCGACCACGGCTTCCACCGCCGCGTCGATGCCGCGCTTGAGGTCCATGGGATTCATGCCCGCGGCCACGGCCTTCATCCCCTCGCGGATGATGCTCTGGGCCAGGACCGTGGCGGTGGTGGTGCCGTCACCGGCCTCGTCGGAGGTCTTGGAGGCCACCTCCTTGAGCATCTGCGCGCCCATGTTCTCGAACTTGTCTTCGAGTTCGATCTCCTTGGCCACGCTCACGCCATCCTTGGTGACGCGGGGGGCGCCCCAGGATTTGTCCAGCACCACGTTGCGGCCCTTGGGGCCGAGGGTCACCTTGACCGCATTGGCCAACACGTTGACGCCGGCCAGCATTCTGGCCCGCGCGTTCTCTCCGAATTTGACTTCTTTAGCCGCCATCTCTCGTTACCTTCCCGAATTTATGTATGTGTCGTTGATGAAAGTCGTGGGTCGTTCGTTGTTTCGGGATCCGTCGCGGATCAACCGATGACGCCCATGATGTCGGTTTCACGCATGATGAGAAGCTCCTCGCCATCGAGCTTCACCTCGGTACCGGCATACTTGGCGAACAGCACGATGTCACCCACCTTGACATCCATGGGACGGTGTTTGCCGCTCTCCTGGATCGCGCCCTTGCCCACGGCCAGGACTTCACCCTGGATCGGCTTCTCCTTGGCGGTATCCGGGATGATGATGCCACCGGCGGTTTTTTTCTCCTCTTCGGTGCGCTTGACGACGACACGATCATGCAGCGGACGCAATTTCGATTTCAGCATGCTGATTTCTCCACAAAGACGTTATGACGGTAATTTTTGGTTAATGGATCCACGGAAGCCACCGCATCACGATGAAGAGGCAGGGGGCCGGGATGAAAACAGTCGCGGGGGAGTCCCGATCAATCGAACCAAAATCTGTTTCGACTCCATTTCGGAATTCCTGGATGATATGTAAGCATTCGTCGGGGAGCGTCAAGTGGGGCGGGTAAAAAAATCTTCACATCCCGAGGTTGACAGGATGCGCGCCACCATGCTTAACCTTACCCCTGCCGACCAAAACATTCACCAGGCCGACTCAAATCAGGAGTATGAAGCATGGGACATCTGCGGGTGCGTCACGTCGATGACGCGGTGATCGAACGGTTGATGCGCCAGGCCGATGGCTTGGGCATGCCGGTCGAGGCGTATCTGTGCAAGGTATTGACCGACGCGGCTCACCTGTCGGACGACGGGGGGGCGACCGACGGGGCGCCGGAGTCCGAAGGCGACGACCCTGCCGGCCCGCGCTGAACGAGGGGGATCACCCGGTTGAGCTTGCCGCTCGAAAACCCCTCGAGATCGAGGGTGACGAACCCGAAGCCGCAATCCCGCACCAGCCGGATCACCTCCTGGCGCAACGGCCCGTCGAGCAGGCGCGGGATCTGGGCCACCGGCAGTTCGATGCGGGCGGTCTGTCCCTGTTTGCGTACCCGCAACGTGGCGAACCCCAGCGCGCGCAGGCCATTTTCGGCAGCCTCCACCATGCGCAAGGATTCCGGGATGATCGGCTCCCCGTAAGGGATGCGCGAGGAGAGACACGGCGAGGCCGGCTTGTCCCAGGTGGGCAACCCCGCCGCGCGGGACAACGCCCGCACGTCCGCCTTGGAGAGACCGGCCCCCAGCAGCGGACTGACCACCGCGTGGCGTTGCTTGGCCTGCATGCCGGGACGGTAATCGTTCAAGTCATCCAGGGTCGTGCCGTCCAGAACGTGGGCGAACCCTTCTTGCGCGGCCAGTTCGGTCAACCGTCCGAACAGCTCGTTCTTGCAATGGAAGCAGCGATCCGGCGCGTTGCGGGTGAAGGCCGGATCCGCCATCTCCCCGCTGTCGATCAGGCGATGGTTCCAGCCGAACCGGGTCACCAGGGCGAGGGCATCGGCCAGATCCCGCGCCGGCATGGTGAGGGAGGTGGCCGTCACCGCCAGATAGGGGATCCCCGCCCCATGGGTCGCCGCGACCAGAAAGGCACTGTCCACGCCGCCGGAGAAGGCCACCAGAACCCGTTCCAGACCGCGCAGGTCGGCTTCGAGCCGTTGTCGGCGCGTGGACAGATCATCCGAAGTGGATCGGGAATCCATGTGATGGACGCGCCTCCCGCGCGGACCAGGGGGGTTATGCTCGTCATGCCCAGACCCCACATCCTAGCCTCTCCCTGGGGTCTGTGAAAACGGTTTTTCCGCGCCCCCCGGCGGCGCGGATTCCAGCGACCCCTCTTTCGTTATTATGAATCCTGTTTGTTTCCCTCCTCCCCGTGACGCTCCTTGCCCAAGAATCAGGTTTACGAAATAATTGGCCCGAAAAATGCTTGTCAAAGAATGATGCGAGATCAACGCAAACCAGACCCAGCCAAGGGCCAACACGAACCAGATCATACCTTTTGACTGTTTTTTCGAGGAGATATCCCATGAACAGATCATGGCTTCCCGTCATGAGCGCCTGTCTGATCCTTGGCGCTGGATCCGCCGTGGCCGAGGAGCGGATCACCGCACCCGGAAACGGCGCCCCCGCCGCCGAGACCCAACCCGCCTCCAGTGGCATCAAGCTCGGATCGGGCTTCACCCTGAATCCCAACGTGACGGTGTTGAACGATTACGTCTCCCGCGGCATCACCAACAACAAACACAACCCGGTCGTTCAAGGCACCGCCAAGATCACCCATGATGCCTCCGGCCTCTACGCCTCCCTGTTCGCCAGCAATGTCCGCTTCATCGTCGGGCCAGGCTTTGACAGCCCCTACATGGAACTCGACCCCTCCATCGGCTGGAGCCGGGAGATTCAGGGGATCAATGTGGACCTGGGCTTTGTCCACTACGCCTATCCGGGTGGCTCGAGCGCGCTGAAATTCTATTATGATGAGTACTATCTCAGCCTGGGCCACACCTTTGCCAATCAACTGTCGCTCAACGGCAAGTATTACTATTCGCCGAGCTTCAGCGGCTCCCTGGCGAGCAATTCCGCCAACTATCTGGACCTCTCCGCCTCCTATCCCCTGCCGGCGGAGTTCAAGATCGCCGGACACTACGGTCGCTCCTGGGGGAATTACTTCGAAGACGCGGTTGAGGGCGCGGCCATCAAGTTCTACAGCGATTACTCCCTGTCGCTATCCAAGGAGGTTCTCGGCATGAACGCCAGCCTGGCCTGGACCACCACCGATCACCGGGCCAAGGTGTGGCAGGCCGGTGCCCCCGGCGCGGCCCGCGACCAGGTTGTTCTCGGTCTGAGCAAGGATTTCTGATCCCCATCCACCCGTTGCGCCACGGGTCCAAGGCCATGCTCCATCCGGCCTTGGACCCGATCTCTCCGCCGCACCCCCATCTCCATGCCTCAGCCGTAACACCCCTCACCCGCCCTTTCCTGGCCAAGAAATCCGGGTTACAATAATCCGTTGGTCGCGGTTTGTCCGCGGGCGCGCGCCGGATGAACCTCCTGGATTCAACGCTGCGCCCGAGATCAAGAAATCGCTTCCCACGCCCTGCCGTGGAACCCTCGCGAGCCCCTTCCACGGTGGCGGGGGTGCGGGGGGACTCCTCCCACCACGCACGTTTGTCAACCATCCGTTCGGGAAGGGTCGTGCATGGCCGAAGACGCCGACAACGAATCAAAAACCGAAGACCCCACGGGCAAGCGACTCGGCGATGCCCGCGACAAGGGGCAGGTGGCGAGTTCCAGGGAGGTCGGCACGGCCTTGCTGCTCCTGGGGGCCACCGGCGTCTTCTACTTCCATGGTGAAGCCCTCTGGAACGCCTTCCAGGAGAAGATGCGTTTTTTCTTGAGCGGCGCCATCAGCGATGATCTGACCAACCAGGGACTCTCGGTGTTGCTCGACGGGGTGCTGATCGGCATGCTGGTCGATCTGGCCCCCTTCATGCTCGTTCTGGTGTTCATGGCCCTCTTCTCCTCGGTGATCCAGCACGGTTTCCTCTTCAGTTGGGAACCGCTGATACCGAAATTCTCCAAGGTCAACCCCTGGAGCGGCCTCAAGCGACTTTTTTCCAAACGCTCCCTGGTGGATCTGTTCAAGTCCATCCTCAAGATGGGGGTGATCTCCCTGGTGGTCTACTACGCCATCAAGGGGAGCATGGAAGAGATCCTCGGCTGGTCCGCCACCTCCATCGAACAGATCACCTTTGCCCTTGGCAAGGAGTCCCTGTCAGTGCTGTGGAAGGTGTCGCTGGCGTTCGTGGCCTTTGCGTTGTTCGATTTCCTCTATCAGCACTACGAACACATGAAGTCGCTGCGCATGACCAAGCAGGAGGTCAAGGACGAACTCAAGCAGATGGAGGGCGATCCGCTGGTCAAGAGTCGCATCCGGCAGATTCAGCGCGAAATGGCCCAGCGCCGCATGATGGCCGAAGTGCCCAAGGCGGACGTGGTGATCACCAACCCGACCCATGTGGCGGTGGCGCTGTTGTACCAGCAGGGGAAGATGGCCGCGCCCAAGGTGATCGCCAAGGGTCGCGGACACGTGGCCGAACGGATCCGCGACATGGCCAGGGGGCATCGGGTGCCGATCGTGGAGAACCCGCCGCTGGCCCGTTCGCTCTTCAAGGAGGTGGATCTGGACCGGGTGATCCCCCATGAACTCTTCAAGGCCGTGGCCGAGGTGTTGGCCTATGTCTACGGTCTGCGCGGGATGCGACGTTGAGCGGTGACGACTTGCATCCGCGACGCCGTGATCGCGAACGCGCCCCGGAGAATGACACGCGGGATTCCAGGCGCGGCGACGGGTATGGGCTGGCCCTGCGGCTGCTGACCGGACGCCCTTACGGCCAGATCGAGCTGGCGCGCCGACTCGAAAGAGAGGGGATCGGGCCGGAGGCCATCGAAACGACCCTGGCGCGCTGCCGCGATTTGGGGTATCTGGATGATCGGGCCTTTGCCGCATCACGGACACGGGTGCGCCGCGAACGGGGCTGGGGCCCGTTGCGCATCCGCGCCGAGCTGAAAAGCCTGGGGGTGGAGGCCGAATGGATCGAGGCGGCCCTGGCCAACCCGGAGGAGGCGGAGGCGCGGGATCCGGTGGATGAGGCGCGACGGGTTCTGGAGAAGCGATTCGGCGCGCAACCGGCCTTGGATTGGCGCGACCGGCAAAAAAGGTACGCCTTTCTGCTGCGACGCGGCTTCGAGCCGGAGGTGATCGCGGCGGCCCTGAACTACATGACGATTTAAGAAGGCGTGGCGCGCGCCCTCGAAAGAGTGGCGCGTTGAACAGTTCATCAAGGATCATGCCGCCAGTTGGCATGGGATGCATCGAGGAAACCATGACGGCAGACGAAATTCGCGAGCGCTTCTTGGCGTTCTTTCACCGCAAGGGACACACGGTGGTGGCCTCCTCCAGCCTGCTGCCCGACAACGACCCGACCCTGTTGTTCACCAACGCCGGCATGAACCAGTTCAAGGCCACCTTCCTGGGCCAGGAACGACGCCCCTACACCCGTGCGGTCAGCTCCCAGAAGTGCGTGCGCGCCGGCGGCAAGCACAACGACCTGGAGAACGTCGGTCGCACCGCCCGGCACCACACCTTCTTCGAGATGCTCGGCAACTTCTCGTTCGGCGATTATTTCAAGGAGGAGGCCATTCCTCTGGCCTGGAGGTTCGTGACCGGGGAACTGGGCATCCCCCTCGAACGGCTTTTGGTGACGGTCTACGCCGAGGACGACGAGGCGTATCGTATCTGGCATGAAAAACTCGGCCTGCCCGCGGAGCGGATCATCCGCATCGCCACCAGCGACAACTTCTGGTCCATGGGGCCCACCGGTCCGTGTGGACCCTGCTCGGAGATCTTCTACGACCACGGCGACCACATTCCGGGGGGACCGCCCGGTTCCCCGGATCAGGACGGGGATCGCTTCGTGGAGATCTGGAATCTGGTCTTCATGCAGTTCGACCGGGCCGCGGACGGCACCATGACCCCCCTGCCCCGCCCCTGCATCGACACCGGCGCCGGACTGGAGCGTCTGGCCGTGGTGATGCAGGGCCGGACCAACAACTACGATTCGGATCTGTTCCAACCCCTGATGCAGGCCGCGTCCACCCTCACCGGCCATCCGGTGGCCCCACCCGCCTCCGGGGGGGCGGCGGCCTGGTCGAAGGAGACCGTCTCGTTGCAGGTGATCGCCGACCACGTCCGCGCGGTGGGATTCCTGATCGCCGACGGGGTGTTGCCCTCCAACGAGGGGCGCGGGTACGTCCTGCGCCGCATCATGCGCCGGGCGATGCGCCATGGTCGCCTGTTGGGCATGGAGGAGCCGTTTTTGTACCGCCTCGTCCCGACGCTGGTGGCCCGCATGGGCACGGTGTTTCCGGAACTGGAGGCACGACGCGCGGCCATCGAGGCGGTGGTCGAGAACGAGGAGCGGCGCTTTGTCCTGACCCTGGGTTCCGGGATGAAACTGTTGGATGGGGCCATGGCCAATCTGGCCGCCGGCGACCGGCTCGACGGCGAAGTGGTCTTCACCCTCTACGACACCTACGGCTTCCCGGTGGATCTGACCGCCGACATCCTGCGGGATCGCGGCATCGAACTCGACATGGAGGGGTTCGAAACACGCATGGCGCGTCAGAAGGCCATGGCCCGGGCGGCCTGGGCCGGCTCCGGGGATGCGGGGGTGGCGTCGGTCTACCACGAGATCCTCGCCGACGGCGGTCCGGTGGCATTCATCGGCCACGACCAGGAGAGCGCCACGGCACGGATTCGCGCCCTGGTGCGCGGCAAGGAGCGGGTGTTGACCCTTGGGCCCGGCGAGGAGGGGAGCATCATCTGCGATCTCACCCCGTTCTACGGCGAGTCCGGTGGCCAGATGGGGGATACCGGGGTGATCACGGTCGGCGAGAGCCTGGCCACCGTGACCGACTGTCGCCGTCCCATCCCCGAGTTGATCGTCCATGTCGCGCGGGTGGAGCGCGGCACGCTGCATGTCGGCGACGAGGTCCATCTGAACGTCGATGGCCCGCGGCGTCAGGCGACCCGCTGGCACCATTCCGCCACCCATCTGTTGCATCTGGCCCTCCGGCAGGTGCTGGGGGAGCATGTCAAGCAGGCCGGATCCATGGTCGGACCAGAACGGCTGCGCTTTGACTTCGCCCATTTTCAATCCCTGAGCGCCGACGAGCTGGAACGGGTCGAAGGATTGGTGAACGGCTGGATCCTGGCCAACGAGGCCGGGGTGACCGACGTGATGACCCCCGAGGAGGCGATCGCCCATGGGGCCACGGCCCTGTTCGGCGAGAAGTACGGCGATCGGGTGCGGGTGGTGCGGCTTGGCCCCTCCATGGAGCTGTGCGGCGGCACCCATGTAGCCCGCACCGGGGATATCGGCCTGCTGCGCATCGTCTCCGAGGCGGCGGTGGCCGCCGGGGTGCGCCGCATCGAGGCGGTGTGCGGATCCGAGGCGCGTGCCAGCTTCCAGGCCGATGCCAGACTGTTGCGCGGCATCGCCGCCCTGCTGAAACTCCCTCCCGGCGAGGCGCTGACCGGAGTCGAAAAACTCATGGCCCGCCGCGCCGAACTGGAACGGGAGCTGGAAAAATCCAAGTCCGCCCTGGCTGGCTCCACCGTCGATGAACTGCTCTCCCAAACCCGGGAGAAAAACGGGGTCCGTTATCTGGTGGCGCGGGTGGGCGATGTCGATGCCAAGGGGTTGCGGGAGATGGCCGACCGGCTGCGCGACAAACTCGCCTCTGGCGCGATTTTTCTCGGCCTGCCCGAGGAGGGCAAGGTGAGTCTGTTGGCCGGGGTGACCAAGGATCTGACCGGACGCGTGAAGGCCGGGGAGTGGATGGGGGCGGTCGCCCCCAAGGTGGGTGGCAAGGGTGGGGGCCGTCCGGACATGGCGATGGGGGGCGGAACCCGCCCCGAAGCGCTCAACGAGGCCTTGGCATTCGCCACCGCCTGGATCGAGGAGAGAATCGGATGAACACGGAGAAGGTCATTGGCCTGACCGCGTATGACTGCCCCCACTGCGGGGTGGCGATGAAGAAATGGGCCGCTGCCGGCCACAATTTCTGTGGCGACGGCATGGGCTTCGTGAGCGACTTCATGTTCGTCTGCTTCAACGACGACTGCCCGATGCACGTCAAGGGGTGGAACTCGATGTTCGACCGCTATGGCCGCGTCGGCTCGGTGCGCGCCTTCTACAACCCCGACGACGGCGATGTGGGGGTGCTGCCCGTGGCCCACAAGATGGCCTTGCGGGGGGATATTCTCGAGGATTGATTTTTTCAACGGTTGCCCCGGCTGGCCTTCGCCAGCCGGCGGACGGACTCGTAGGCATGACCACCCTTTTGCATCTGCCGGATCGCTTCTCCTTCAGAAACCGGGACCTCATCGATTTCGATCCGGTGTTGCGCTTCTTTGACTGGTCCCTTCCCTCCGGTGATCTCGTGGTGGATCTGGATACCTGTCGCCGGGCGAATTATCAGGCCCTCGCCTTGCTGGTACCCTATATCTGGAGACAACGACTCCTGGGGCATGCGGTCGTCATTCAATCGCGGCATGACCATGGAACCCCCGGACAACAATGGGCGCTGATGGGGGCGAAGGGTTGGTGGCAGGTTCTTTCCAAGGAGGCTGAAAACTTCAAGGGAAATGTATACAAGCCGCTGATTGCCATTCGCAATGCACACAATTTCAACCTGGCCATGTCAAGCATCGAAAGCTACACCCAGGGCTTTGACATCGAATACGAAAGCACGCTGCGCTATATCGTCTCGGAACTGCTCTACAACACCATCGAACACGGTTCCGCCAGCGTTCCGCAACGTATCGGGCAAAATATTCAGTCGATTCCCTCCATCATCCAGTTCAACTGGTACAAAGACAATAACGAACTCCATTTCCTGATCGCCGATCTGGGGGTCGGCATCAAGAAACACCTGGAACAGACCTATCCCGCGTTCGAGGATCATGCCAGCGCCATCGAATATGCCTTGAAACCACGGGTCTCCGGCACCTTCGGCATGAACCGACCGTATGACGCCAAAAACAATGCCGGGGTGGGGTTGTTCATCTCCAGCAACATCATCCGCAAACTGCGCGCGGACATGTATCTGGTCTCGGGAAACGGTCTCGTGCATATCTCGCCGGTGGATGTCACGCGCAAGACCCTCGAGCACGCCTGGCCGGGGACGATCGTGCTGATCATGATGCGCTTGTCCAAGACTGGCGAGAAGTTGAACCTGCAACGCATGCTGAGTGAATTCCGCGAGGCGGCGGCCAGGGAGGGATCCAATGGCGCCGGAGATGGCCAGACCAACGAATACCACATCGTGATCCATAATTATTTTGGCCGCTACGCCGAAAACAAGCAGGAGGCGATCCACTTCAAGGATCGACGGTTGATGCCGGCGATTCACGAAGGCAAGGTGATCGTGTTCGATTTCGCGGATGTCGAATCCGCGCCGCACAGCTTCTTGAACGCCCTGCTGGCCGAGGGGGTGCGGGCGTTGGGACTCAAGGCCTTCAAGCGTTTCAAATTTCGCAACACCACGACCAGCATCCGCGAAACGATCGACTACATCTTCGACGAAAACATCCCGGACACCGAAGGGTGACCCTCCCGTGCGCTCCTTTGCGCATGAATGCTGGACTTCCTGCCCGGTTTTTGCGTTAATTCCGCTTTTCTCCCCATGGATACCCGGCGTCATCGGTCTGCCAGGGGAGGTGTCGGCACACTCCACAATCGAGAGAATCGCGACATGGGCATGAAGGTATTGCTGGTCGGAGGTGGCGGACGGGAACACGCCCTGGCGTGGAAGATCGCCCAATCCCCCCTGGTGGAACAACTCTGGTGCGCGCCGGGCAATCCGGGCATCGCCCACCACGCCGAATGCGTGCCGATTCAGGCCGAGGCCCTGGACGAACTCACCGCCTTTGCCGTCGAACAAGCCATCGACCTGGCGGTGATCGGACCCGAGGGGCCCCTCGCCCTGGGGCTCTCGGACCGGCTGCGGGAGCGGGGCATCCCGGTGTTCGGTCCCTCGATGGCCGCCGCCCAGCTCGAGGGCTCCAAGGCCTTCATGAAGGATCTGCTCGCCCGCCACGCCATCGCCACCGCCGCCTACCGCACCTTCCGCGATCCCGCCGAAGCCCGCGCCTACGTCGAAGAGCAAGGTGCGCCGATCGTGGTCAAGACCTCGGGTCTGGCCGCCGGCAAGGGGGCGATCGTCTGTTCGACCCTGGAGGAGGCCCATGAAGCCATCGACCGCATCATGGTGGCGCGGGAGTTCGGATCGGCTGGCGACGAAATCGTGGTCGAGGGGTTCTTGAAGGGCGAGGAGGCGTCGCTGCTGGCCTTCGTCGATGGGGAACGGGTGTTGCCGTTGGCCGGGGCCCAGGATCACAAGGCGATCTTCGATGGGGATCTCGGTCCCAACACCGGCGGCATGGGGGCCTATTCACCGGCGCCGTGCCTGACCCCGGCGATGGTCGAACGGGCGGTGGCGGAGATCATCCTGCCCACGGTGCGCGGCATGGCCGCCGAGGGGTACCCCTATCGCGGCATCCTCTACGCCGGCTTGATGATCGATGGGGATGATCTGCGCATCCTCGAATACAACGTCCGTTTCGGCGATCCGGAGTGTCAGCCGCTGTTGATGCGCATGCGCTCGGACATCATCCCCTACCTTCTGGCCTGCGCCAACGGCTCCCTGGCGGGGATGACCATCGATTGGGATCCCCGCGCCGCGTTGTGCGTGGTGATGGCGGCCCAGGGCTATCCCGGAAACTATCCCAAGGGGGCGGCGATCGAAGGACTCGACCGCGCCGCCGAGGTGGCCGATACCATGGTGTTCCATGCCGGCACCCGTGCCCATGCGGGCGCCATCGTCACCGCCGGCGGACGGGTGCTGGGAGTCACCGCCCTGGGCCTTGGCGTCGCCGCCGCCCAGGAGCGGGCTTACGAGGCGGTTGCCCGGATCGACTGGTCCGGGGTGCAATACCGTCGTGACATCGGCTACCGCGCCGTGGCGCGGGAGCGTTCTTGAGGTTGAAAGATATTGCGATGACACAAGACACGGCCCCCCTGGTGGGGATTCTCATGGGTTCGGACTCCGACTTCGAGGTGATGCGGGAGGCCGGCAAGGTGTTGCGGGAGTTCGGCATCGGCTTTGAGATGACCGTCACCTCGGCCCATCGCACCCCGGCGCGCACCCACGATTACGCCCAATCCGCCGCCGGTCGCGGCATCCGGGTGTTGATCGTCGGCGCGGGGGCCGCCGCCCATCTGGCCGGGGTGGTCGCCTCGATCACCGATCTGCCGGTGATCGGCGTGCCGTTGTCGGCCACCGAGTTGCAGGGCATGGATGCGTTGTTGGCCACGGTGCAGATGCCCGGCGGCATCCCGGTGGCCACCATGGCCATCGGCAAGGCCGGGGCCCGGAACGCGGCATTGTTCGCGGCGCGAATCCTGGCTCTGGGGGACGCGACACTCGCCACCCGCTATCGCGCCCATGTCGAGCGGATGGCTGGCGAGGTGACCGCCAAGCACGAGGCGTTGCAGGTGCGCCTGAAGGATTTGTGACCCACGCTCCTCCCCTTGCCTGGAGCCACCACCCGGAAAGGCTCCAAGGCAAGGGGATTTCCCCACCCGCACCCCACCTGTTTCTCGACCCCTCCCGTTGGTCGCGGATCGGATCTCCTGACAGGCCGATCCGAATGCAATCCGTATACCTTAAATCTTGCAAATTTAGTCAATAAGCCAGAAAAGTGTGAAAAAATGGCAATTGCTCTTTGTCCGGTTCTTGTCTATACTTCATGACTATGAGGCACATCATTCATACACATGATAGCCCATACACCAACCACCCCTAGCGAACAAATGGTTCGTGCCGCCCGTGGCGGGCACGCTTGACGAAATGGCCACACCATGCACGGAACGCAGATCCAACCACCCCCTCCCGCCCCTCCAACCGCCCAGCGCTGCGCAACCGGTTGGGGATGGCTCGTTCTGCTCGCCAATCTCCTGATCTTCTGCCAGGCAGCCTGGGCAGAGCGCCCCCTGACCATCGGCGTCCTGGATCGGCGCTTCTCCTCCGGCGATCACCACCCCTGGCAGCCGCTGGCCGACTACCTGACCAGACACGTCGGGCTCTCCCAACCCGTCGCGCTGGTGGTGGCCGATTACGCCGAACTCAACCAGCGCATTGCCGAGGGGGCCCTGGATTTTCTGTTGACCAACCCGCTCCACTACATCCAGCTCCGACAGCACTACACCCTCTCCGGCCCCCTGGCCACCCTGTCGGTCAAATCCCCCCGTGGCGGCAGCAGCGCCCTGGGCGGGGTGATCCTGGCCCGTGCCGAACGAACCGATCTCAACACCCTGGCCGATCTGGTCGGCAAGCGCATCGCCGCCCCCTTCCGGGAGTCCCTGGGTGGCTACATGGCCCCGATGTACGAACTCCTCGAGGCCGGAATTCGCATCGATGCGGAACGTCAGATCCACTTCGTGGGGGTCTATCCGGAACAGGGGATCACCCGTGTTCTGGAAGGCAAGGCCGATGTCGCCTTCACCCGCACCGGCATGCTGGAGTCGCTGCTGAGCACCGGTCAACTGGCCGAGGGGCAGTTGAAGGTGCTCCACCGCCAACAGTGGGTCGAGGCCCCGTTCATCAGTTCCACCCGTCTCTATCCGGAGTGGCCGTTCGTGGCCATTGCCAAACCCGAGCAAACCCCCTTGCACGAACAGATCGTCGCCGCCCTCCTGACGCTGAGTGAACACCCGTTCTATCTCCCGGAAGGGGTGGCCGGCTTCGTGATGCCCGCGGATTACTCCCTGGTTGAACAGGTGGCGCGCGCCCTGCACCTGCCGCCGTTCGAAAACAGTGGCATGGTGAGTTGGACCGACCTGTGGCGGCAGTTCCACTGGCTGATCGTGGCGAGCATTCTGGCGATTCTGGCCATTCTCGCCCTGACCATTCAGCTCTCCGTCGCCAACCGCCGCCTGCGGCAGAGCCAAACCCGCTGGCAAGCCCTCTTCAACCAGGCCCCGGATGCCATCTTCCTGGCCGATGCCGAAAGCGGTATTGTCATCGATGCCAACCAGGCCGCCTGCCGGCTACTCGGAAAATCCGTGGATGAACTGCGCGGGATCCATCATCGTCAGTTGCATCCCCATGAAGAAAACAGCCAGGCGATCGCCGATGGCTTCGCGGATCATTCACGTCAGAGCGCCATTGATCCGTCCATTCCAATCAAAACCTGGATCGTCAATCACGAGGGCCATTCCATCCCGGTCGAAGTCGTCGGCTGCCGGATCGAGCTGGCCGGACAGTCGGTCGTGCAGGGCTTCTTCCGCGACATCTCCCACATCGAACGGATGAAGCAAGAGATTCACTCGCATGAACGTGACTTCCGGCTGGCGATCGAGACCACCCACGACGGCTACTGGGAGATCGATCCCGCCACGGGGCGTCTATTGGATGTCAACCAGGCCTACGCCGAACGTTCCGGCTACGGACGGGAGGAGATGTTGGACATGTCGATCGCCGATGTCGAGGAGGTGGAGGAGGCCGGCGACGTGCGGGCCCATATCGCCCGAATCGAACAACTCGGTGGCGACCGGTTCGAGACCTGGCACAGAACCAAGAACGGTGAGCGTTGGCCCGTGGAAATATCGGTGAGCAGTGCAGGTCCGGGCGGGCGCATGTTCTGCTTTGCGCGGGATCTCACCCTGCGCAAGCGCGACGAGGCGCTCATCCTGCGGGAGAAGGAGCTGCAAGAGATCCTGGCCGGCCTGGGCAAGGAGATGCTCGCCTTCCCGAAGATGACCATACCGGCTCTGGCCAAAAAGGTACTGGCTTTCAGTCTGGCCGTGACGCGCAGTTGCCAGGGGTACATCAACGAGGTCGATGCCCGCACCGGTCATGCCTGCAACCGCGCCATCATCTGGGATCTGCCCATCCTCGCCACCCTGCGCCCCCCGATTCTCTTCCACGAATTCACCGACATCTGGGGCTGGGTGATCGAACACCGGCGTCCCCTGCTGCTCAACACCCCCCAAAAACCCACCCACTTCTTCTCCCTGCCCCTCGACCACGATCTGATCCTGGACCGTTTTCTGGCCGTGCCGGTGATGCAGGGAGGACAGGTGGTGGCCGAAATCGCGGTCGGCAACAGCGGACGGGACTACACCCAGGAGGACATCACCGCCCTGGAGCGGATCGCCGATCTGTTGGCCATCGCGCTGGATCGCCTGAAGCTGGAGGGGCAGTTGCTGCATGCGGGCAGAATGGAGGCCATCGGTACGTTGAGCGCAGGAATCGCGCATGATTTCAACAACATCCTCGGCATCATCCTCGGCTTCTCCGAACTCGGCCAGCTCAAGATCTCCGATCCGGCGGGTGTCTCCCACTGTCTGGGCGAGATCGTCATCGCCGGCAACCGCGCCAAGGGGTTGGTCGATCAACTGCTCACCTTCAGTCGGGGCAACCCGGTCGGTCGCACCACCCTCAAGCTGGCGCGGATTGTCCGCGAGGTGGGCCAATTCTTGCGGATCTCCGTCCCCTCCTCCATCGCCATCGTCACCGACATTCAAGCCGAGGAGGCGCTGATCCTGGGCGATGGCAACCAGATCCACCAGATGCTGCTCAATCTCGGCACCAACGCCCGTCAGGCCATTCACGACGATCGGGGCCGGATCACCATCACCCTCGACCAGGTTGATCTGACCCAAGGCCCCCTCCCGGTCAAGATGCTGACCCCCGGTCACTACGCCCGGATCCAGGTGCGGGATACCGGCAACGGCATTCCCCAGGAGCTGATCGGACAGATCTTCGACCCCTTCTTCACCACCAAGGAGGTGGGCAAGGGGACCGGTCTGGGACTGGCGGTGGTGCATGGGATCGCCACCAGCCACGGCGGCGCGGTAATGGTGGAGAGCGCATGGGGCAAGGGGAGTCTGTTTCAACTGTTTCTGCCGACAATCGAACGGGCCGCCGACAAATTGGACGCCATCAACGACATGCCGGTGCCCCTCGCCGGACGCGGTACCCTGTTGATCGTGGACGATGAACCGCAACTGCTGACCATTCTGGAGTCCATGCTCTCCGCGCTGGGGTATCGGGTACAGGCGGAATCGGATGCGCACCAGGCCCTGGCCATCTTCGCCGGCCATGCGGACCATTTCTGCGCCCTGATCACCGATTACGCCATGCCGGGCATGACCGGGCTGGAACTGGCCACCCGCATCCGTGCCATTCGACCCGATCTTCCGGTGATCCTCGCCACCGGCATGGGCAGCGGCGCCATTCCGGAGGATCCGGAGAAACGGGTCATCGACCGAATCATGTACAAACCAACCCCCATCCGCCAATTGAGCGAGGCCCTGAACGCCTTGACGCAACCGCATTCGGGAGTAGAACCATGAAACGCATTCTCGTGATTGACGACGACCAGCAATTCTTGCGCATGCTCACCGAGATGCTCGAGACGACGGGTTACGAGATCCGCTCCGTGGACAACGGCGACACGGCCCTGGCGCTGTTGAAAAAGCAAGGCCCCTGGGATGTGGTGTTGTGTGATATCCTGATGCCGCGACCCGATGGGATCGAGACCATTCTGAAAATCCGTCAATGGAACCCGGACCAGCCGCTCATCGCCATGACCGGCGGCGGTCGCTATCTGGATGCGGATCAGGTGCAACGCATGGTCCAGGATTTCGGCGTACCGGAGGTGTTGCGCAAACCCTTTTCCATGGCGCGGCTGATCGAAGCCCTGGAAAAATGCGTCGCGCCCGTACCCCGCCGTTCCATCCCCGCCTGACCATTCCAACCCCCAAAGGAGCCTGCCATGCCCACCATTCTGGTCATCGAGGACGATCCACAGGTCCGTCAACTGGTCAAGGAGGCCCTGACTCCGCTGGGCACGGTCATCACCGCCCCGGACGGTCAGGTGGGACATGAGATCATCCACCATCATCGTGGCATCGATCTGTTGATCACCGACATTCTCATGCCCAACCGCGAAGGGTTGAGCGTGGTGCGGGATCTGCGGAAGTGGGATCCGCATGTCAAGATCATGGTGATCACCGGGGGCGACCGGGTCTTCCCCGCCGACATCCTGGTAGACGTGGCCAAGATCAGCGGCGCGGATGTGACGCTGAAAAAACCCTTCTCGATCGAAAAATTGCGCACCGAGGTGACCCGCCTGCTCGACGAACGACTCAAGGAGCTGGCCGGAAAGGGGTGAACCCGGTGGCGCGCCCCTGTAGCCGATCCTTGGGGATCAAACCGCCGCGCCGGCAAGGCAGGGCATCAAGGGCCGGTCATGCAGCCGGCCCGTTCCCCTCCGAGGCACTCTCCCCCTCCAGACGCGCCACCAGCTCGCGCAACAGGGGCAGGGCCTCCTTCAAACGGTATTTCTGAATCATCCGCGTCAGATTCTCCAACGGCTCGCGCAGGGGGTCGGGCCAATCCACCCCTTGCATCTCGTCAAGCACCGGGAAACAGGGACGCGGCTTGCGCTGGGCCACCCAAGGTTCCAGACGCTTCAGGCAGGCCAGCAGCAGGCCGGCATCCCGGAGACGGGCGGGGGGCGGAGTCGGCGGGCCCCTTCCGCTGGACAGGGCGGCCAGACCGGTTTCGATCGTGGCGATGGTCTGGGCCAGGGTGTGACGCAACCCTTCCATCTGTTCGGGGAAGGTGGCGGGGCGTGCCGTCTCCCCCAAACCGGACTCGATGGCCTGACTGATCTCCCGCAACGCCTCGCAGCCCAGATTCCCGGCCAGACCCTTGAGGGTATGGGCCATGCGTCTGGCATCCACCACCGCCTGATTCTCCACCGCCTGGGCGATCCGCTCGGCGGCATCCCGCTCCTGGATGACGAACTTCTGCAACAGATTGACAAACAGCTTCTGATTCCCGCCCAGCCGGGCCAAGGCGCGGGGCAGATCGAATCCCGGCAACGACAACGACGCGCCAACGGCTCGACCCGGCTTGACCAACGACACCCCACCCTCGCCACTCCCCGCTCCGTCGGGATGCAGATGGCGCACCAGCGTCATCAACAACCGATCCACCTCGATCGGCTTGGGGATGTGGTCGTTCATCCCCACGCTCAAACAGTGTTCGCGCTCCCCGGACATGGCGTTGGCGGTCATGGCGATGATGGGAATCCGCTTGCCCGCCTCCAGGCCGCGAATCCGTTGGGTGGCCCCATACCCATCGAGCACCGGCATCTGGATGTCCATCAGGATCACCCGATAGCTGAACCGTTGGAACAGCTCCACCGCCTCTTCACCGTTGGCGGCGATGGTCACCTCCAACCCGGCCATGGTCAAAAGCTCGCTGGCCACCTGTTGATTGATCTCGTTGTCCTCGACCAGCAACACCCGCGTACCCCGCAAGGCGGTGATCAGCTCCGATTGTTCCCCCACCTCGGGACGTTCCCGAACGTGGGACGTGGCCTGTTGACCATGGGCCACCATGATGGCGTCAAAAAGCTGGGAGTGGCTGAAGGGTTTGGTGAGATACCCGTCCAACTGCCCGCTCAACGCCCCTTCGCGGGCCTGGGCCTGATCAAAGGCGGTCAGGAGAATGATCTTGGGCTGGGATGGCTGGGGCAGCATGCGGCGGATCTGATCGGTACACGCCAGACCGTCCATGCCGGGCATCTTCCAGTCCATGATGACCAGGCCGAACGGCATGGACATCTCCGCGGCCTGATTCAAGATCGCCACCGCCTCGACCCCCGTGGCCACGCAGGTCACCTCCATGAACAGATCCCGCAAGGTGTGTTCGATGATCTCCCTGGCCATGGCATTGTCATCCACCACCAGGGCGCGCCGTCCCCGCTCCAGGATTTCGCTCGGCAGCATCACCTCCTTGCAGGCCGCGGGCTCGGCGATTTGAAAGAGCGCGCTAAAGGTGAATTCACTCCCCTTGCCCGGCAGACCGCTGGCCGAGATCGAACCCTTCATCATCTCCACCAGCCGCCGGCTGATGGAAAGCCCCAGACCGGTTCCACCGAAATGGCGCGTGGTCGAGGTGTCGGCCTGGCTAAAGGGCTTGAAGAGCTTGTCGATCTGCTCGGGGGTCAGACCGATGCCCGAATCCCGTACCGTGAAACGCAGCCGGATCTCCCGACCGTTGTTCTCGAGGAGCGCCACCGTGACCAGCACCTCCCCCGTGGGGGTGAACTTGACCGCATTCCCGGCCAGGTTGACCAGCACCTGCTCCAGACGCAACGGATCGCCGATCAGATTCACCGGAATGCGCGGATCCAGCCAGTGCAGAAACTCCAGCCCCTTCTCCTGGGCCTTGAAGACCATCAACGTGCTCAGATGGTCGATCACCTCATCCATCCGGAACTCGATGGCCTCCATCTCCAGACGACCCGCCTCGATCTTGGAGAAGTCCAGGATATCGTTCAGGATGCGCAACAGGGAGTGGGCGGAGGCGTTGATCTTGTCCAGGTAGTCGCGCTGCCGGGGGATCAGCTCGGTGCGCAGACAGAGATGGGTCATGCCGATGATGGCATTCATCGGCGTGCGGATCTCATGGCTCATGTTGGCCAGGAAATCGCTCTTGGCCCGGTTGGACTCCTCGGCCTGGCGCTTGCTGACCCGCAACTCCCCGGTCAACTGCTCCAGGGCCCGGCTCTTGTCGCGCAGCGACACCTCCACCACCCGACGCTTGGCGATCTCCTCCTCCAGATCCCGGTTGATCCCCTGCAACTCGGTGCGTTGCCGCTCGGTCTCCTCGACCTGCCGGCGCAGCCGGGCGGCGCGACGCCGCTGCACCTCGAACACCAGCACGCTGATGAGCATCAGCGGCGGCACGACACTCGAGGCCAGAAGAAAATTGCGCGAGGTCAGATGGCCATGAATCCGCTCCTCCGGGACCAGGGTCACCCACGCGATGCCGGGCACCGGCAGATCGATCTTCACCCCCAGGCTCTCCACGGTGCGATCATCGGATCCGACCGGAAGCCCCAGGGAAAACAGTCGGCCCGGTTCGGCGTCGCGAATCTCGTGAAGCACCCGCAACGCCTCCATCCACGACTCGTGGCGATCGGCGAGCATCCCGTCCGCGCCGATCAGAAGCCGGCGATACCCATCTTGAATGTCCAGTTTCCGCAGCGCCCTCTCGATCCCCGCGTAATCCCCCAAGGCCCACAGTTCACCCCGTGATACACCCTTGAAGATCACCGGCGCCCGCAGAATCACCCGACCCTGGCGCAGATTGATCGTCATGGCGGCTTGATTGTCGGGGTTGACATCCGGCGGGTCGATGATCGCGGCGGCCTCGTCGCTATCCACCAGTTGCTTTCCGGCCTTGTCGAACAGGATCAAGCGCCGAAAGGCCAGTTGGCCGTTCTCGGCGGAGCTTTTCAGGATGGCGCTGAAACGTTCCCGGATGGTCTCCAGGTTGGCATTCAGACCGTACAACGGCGACATGCCCAGATCCTGGTTGGTCAGATAGGTTTCGATCTCGCGGGAACGGGTCAGATCGACGAGCTGTTCGAGTTGACCGTCCAGACGGACGGCCAACTCCACGGCATGCCGGTTGGTTTCGTTGATCAGGCGGTTGTCCGCCGCGTGGCGCAGTTGCTCCTGACTCTGGTATCCATGCCACAGGAGCGCGGATGAGTAGCAGAAAAAACTCAGGGCGAGAATGACCGGCAGGGTCGGTCGGGTCACGTTCACGCCGCGCCTCCTGGGTTGAGCATGATCACTTGCGGGCGAAGAATTCCGGGAAGTAGCTCCGGATGCCCGGATAGTAGCGCTTCACGATGGCATCATAGGTGCCGTCGGCGCGAATCGCTTTCAAATAGTCATCAAAGGCGGTGCGCAGCTCCGGGGAACTCTTCGGAAAGGCCGCCGCCATCTCCTGGATCTCCGAAACCGGTCCGATCACCTTGATCTTGCCGGTCCACTTTTGCAGATCGAGCAGGGCATCGGCCACGTCCAGCAACGACAGCTCGGCATCCTGGTTCAACAGGGCCGGCACCATCTCGTTGAGGTTGGTGTTCTTCGTGTACTTGCGCAGATCGAGCCCCTTGTCCTTGAGTCCATACAGCCCCGGATCCAGACAGGTCTTCTCCATCACCAGCAGGCTCTTGCCGCTGATCATGGATTTGGTCTCCCGGATATCCTGGCCCAGATCGCTACTCCCCTGGATCGGCGCCAAAGCCGAGTCGGACCGGGCGATCAGCCACACCTGGGTGGGAAAGATCGGCGCGGAAAAATCCACCACCTTCTGACGCCAGGGCAGAACCGTATACCCGGTGGCGATCATATCCCCCTTCACCGGATGCTCCCCCTCCAGAAGCACCTCATCCCCCTTGCGAACCACCTGCTTGCCGAGCAGATCCTTGAGCACGTTGTCGAAGTCGGTGAAAACCAGGGTGTATTGCACCCCGAGGCTCTTGGCAAACCCTTGCACGATCTCCACGTCCATGCCATCCCCGGACCCGGTGACGAAATTGGCGTAGCGGATCCCCAGATGTCGCAACTCCCCCTTCGCGCGGATCTCCTTGAGATCGGCTTGGGCCGTGGTGAGGAGGCCCAAAAAAAGCAAGACTACGGAAAACGCAATGCCCGGCAGACGTTGGACCCTCATGTCGATTCCCCTTGGATGGTTGATGGATTGCAGACGTGACGTAATTTGCATTATCCGCAAAAATGGCATATTTTTGCAGTCATTGCAATAAAAAATACCCCCATCTGGCAAACTTCAACCCTGAATCCGATTCGCCTCCCAAGAGCCCCACGGGCTTGAAAATCGCGGCACCCACCCTGCGATAATGCCGTTTGCCGCACCCCGCCGATTCGTGATACCCTAGCCTACGGGTTGCAAGACCCTTACGTAGAAACAGGAGGTCACAGGGTCACGCAGCCTGGAAAACGTCACGCAAACGGAGGCCGATGAGATGGCTCTAACCTTCAATCTATTGGACAACAACGTCTTTCGTCCCATGATCCTCAAGGAGCTGCACGAAAGCGAACAGCGTGGTCTGCTCGCGGGTGAACAGCGTGGTCTGCTCGCGGGCCGCAAGGAGTCTGCGGTCTCCCTGTTGCTGCGTCTGATGAAACGCCGCTTTGGCCCAGTCCCGGATTGGGCGCGCGCGAAGATCGAACAGGCCGATCAGGAGCGTCTCGAACTGCTGAGCGAACGGATCCTCGATGCCGGCTCGATCGAGGAACTCCTCGCCGATTGAGCGCTTGAGACTCCCCATTCATCTCCAATTGAAATCGAGAAGTCATGAAAAAGTACAATCCCCAGGCCGTGGAAGCCAAATGGCAGCGCATTTGGGAGGATGAACAGAGCTTTCGGGCCGATGAGAAGGCGGAGCGGGAGAAGTTTTACCTGTTGGTGATGTTCCCCTACCCTTCGGGACGGATCCACATGGGCCATGTGCGCAACTACGCCATCGGCGATGCCATTGCCCGTCACAAGCGTCTGTCGGGTCACGAGGTGCTGCAACCCATGGGTTGGGATGCCTTCGGCATGCCGGCGGAGAACGCCGCCATCGCCCAGAAGCGACACCCGAAGGGCTGGACGTATGACAACATCGCCACCATGCGCGGCGAGTTGAAATCCATGGGTCTGGCCTACGACTGGTCGCGGGAGTTCGCCACCTGCGACCCGGATTACGCCCACTGGGAGCAGGTGCTGTTCCTCAAGCTCCACAAGAAGGGTCTGATCGATCGCAAGCTCTCCTTCGTGAACTGGGATCCGGTGGATCAGACGGTGCTGGCCAACGAGCAGGTCATCGACGGCAAGGGATGGCGCAGCGGCGCGCCGGTGCAGCGCAAGGAGCTTTCCCAATGGTT
>JADGAY010000233.1 GCA_015231775.1 Magnetococcales bacterium
CAAGAACATCACCGAATTCGGGCTGTTCGTCGGTCTGGATGGGGATATCGATGGCCTGGTGCATCTGTCGGATGTCACCTGGGATCCGAATCCGCCGGAAGATCTGCTCAAGAGCTATCAGCGCGGTCAGGAGGTCGAGGCCGTGGTGCTGTCGCTGGATCCGGACAAGGAGCGCATCTCCCTGGGCCTCAAGCAGGCCACCCCGGACGCCTGGACCCAGTGGGCCGATGGCCACAACAAGGGCGATTCCGTGATCGGTACGGTCAAGGAGGTGAGTCAGGCCGGGGTCGTGGTGCAGCTCGGCGAGGAGATCGAGGGCTTCCTGCGCAAGTCCGAGTACTCCCGCGATGACCGGGACGGCGCGGACTTCAAGGTGGGCGCCGACGTGACCGCGCAGGTGATCCAGGTGGATCGCCAGAAGCGCAAGGTGATGCTGTCGATCAAGTCCATGGAGATCAGCCAGGAGCGGCAGAGCATCAAGGAGTACGCCTCCGATCCGGGTAGCGCCACCAGCAGCCTCGGCGAGCTGTTGAGCCAGGCCCTGGAGAAGCAGCAATCCGGACGTTGACCCGGATGGCGGTGAAAATCAATCCTCTCGTTGTGATGTAAGGAGTGGCCATGACCAAGTCGTCGCTGATCAGTGCCATCGCGGGGAAGATGGAACTGTCCCGCAAGGAAGCGGAAATTGCGGTCAACACCGTGTTCGAAACCATCAGTGGTTCTCTCGACCGGGATGATCGGGTGGAGTTGCGGGGGTTCGGCAGTTTCGGGGTCAAGCATCGCCGTTCGCGCGATGGCCGGAACCCGAAGACCGGGGATCATGTCCTGGTCGATGCCAAGCGGGTGCTGTTCTTCAAGGCCGGCAAGGAGCTCCGCAAGCGGGTGGATGTGTAGTTGACGGCGGGAGGGGTCCAGGGCGTCCTGGTGCGATCGGCACGACGGGCGTTCGGGACCCCTCCCGTTTTTGTTTTTTTGCCGTGGAACGCCCGTAATGGCGCGTCACGGACGGGGGGGCGAGCGGATTCTCCCCCCATCCTGCATGCTTTCAAGAGTCGGTGGGTGGTCGAAAAGGGATGTTGGGTTGGCTCCGCTTGATCGTGGCGGCGATCCTTGGGATCGTGGCCATCCTGTTCGCTTTTGTCAACCAGACCGAGGTGCCGGTGACCCTGCCCGGTGGTTGGCTTCTGGGCGACGTGCCGGTGTTCGTGGTGGTCTTCGTGCCCCTGTTTCTGGGATTCGTGCTGGGCTCCTTTTCCGGATGGTCGGGCGAGGCGCGTCAGCAGCGGGGCATGGAGCGGTTGAGGGAACAAAACCGCGCGCTGGAGCGGGAGTTGGCCAATCTGCGCACGCTTCCCCTGATCAACGATTAGTGTTACGCGGATTGTGACGGCATGGATTTTCCTCACCTGGCGGGTTGGACGGCCCTGGCCGTCACCTTGGGGGCGATCATCTTCGGCGCGGGACGCCGCCTGGGGAGGGAGGAGGGCGCCCAGGCCCGCCAGCGCGAGCCGGAGGGCGGGGAGTCGGCCTTTTATCTGCGCGGCCTGAATTTTCTGTTGGCGGATGAGCCGGACAAGGCGATCGAGGAGTTCGTCAAGTTCGTGCGCATCAACTCCGAGACCGTGGAGATCCATCTGTCGCTTGGCAAGCTGTTCCGGGCGCGCGGCGAGGTGGGACGGGCGATTCGCATCCACCAGACCCTGATCGCGCGCCCCAATCTGTCGGAGTCCCATCGCACGGCGGCACTCCATGCCCTGGCCGAGGATTACCGGCAGGGGGGGTTCGTGGATCGGGCGGTGGAGGCCTATCGCCAGGTGTTGCAGGTGGATCCGGAACACCGGGCGGCACTGGCCGGACTCCAGGCCATGCACGAAAACGAGGGGCGCTGGGACAAGGCCCTGGAGATTCTCAAGCGCTGGGAGTTGGTGACCGGCGAGAAGGATCCGCGCCGCGAGGCGCACATCCGGGTACGCATGGGGCTCGAGGAGCAGCAGCGACCCGGCTCCAAGACCGGCGGCGAACGGGCCATGGAGCAGTTTGCCGAGGCGATCCGGGTCTTTCCGGGGTGCGTCGAGGGTCGTCGCCTGCTTGGGGAGGTGTTGTTGACCCAGGGTCGCACCCGTGAGGCCATCGAGGTGTTCGAAGGGGTCAAGAACAGTCGCCCGAGCCACTGTTTCATGCTGCTGGATCCCATGCGTCGCGCCTACGAACAGGCCGGCGACGAGGAGGGATTCTTTCGCGGCATGCGTACCGCCACCGCGGCCCTGGCCAGTTCGCCGCGCCTGGTTCTGCATTGGGCACGGCTTCTGGAACGGCGCGGACGCCCGGACGAGGCGGTCGAGGTGTTGCGGATCGGCAAGGCGCATCACCCGCGCGCCCTGGTGATCGTGGCCCCGCTGATCGCCCTGCTGGATCGACGGGATCAGGGCAAGGAGGCCCTCGAGATCGCCCGTCGCCATCTGGACGGGCTGCTGGGGGCGCAGGAGGCTTTCCAGTGTGGACGGTGCGGGTTCAAGGCGCAGGATATTTATTGGAAATGCCCGCAGTGTCACCAGTGGGATACCATGGAACCTTTGTAAACGCGAATGCGGGGCGAGGTGGACGATGCGCATCTTTATGGCGGCGGATCATGGGGCTTTTGAGCTGAAAGAGGATCTGGTGGATTGGGTCCGGGATCAGCACGAGCTGGAGGTGATCGATTTCGGCGTGCATGGCCCGGAGTCGGTGGATTATCCGGACATGGCCGCCCAGTTGTGTCAGGAGTTGCTCGCCTCCGATCCTGACGATCGGGGGATTCTGTTGTGCGGTACCGGCCTGGGGATGAGCATGGCGGCCAACCGCTGGAGCGGGATTCGGGCCGCCCTGTGCCATGACGAATACACGGCGCGGCTTTCGCGTCAGCACAACAATGCCAATGTGTTGGTGTTGGGTGGCCGGGTGCTGGGGATCGCGGTGGCGCGCGGCATCGTGGATGTCTGGCTGCGGGAGGGGTTCGAGGGGGGACGGCACCAGCGGCGGTTGGACAAGCTGGAGTTGGCGGGCAAGGCCGGGTAGCCGGCTGGCTCGGGCGGGTGGTATTGGGATGTTGGTCCCAGTGGTTTGAACAGGAATCTTCAAAGTCATGGAAATCAAAAAAATGGATGCACTGCGCCTTGCTGATCCCGATATTTTTGCCGCCATCCGCGAGGAGTTGGGTCGGCAACGCGACCGGATCGAACTGATCGCCTCGGAGAACATCGTCAGTCTGCCGGTTCTCGAAGCCCAGGGAAGTGTGCTGACCAACAAATACGCCGAGGGGTATCCCCACAAGCGCTACTACGGTGGCTGCGAGTTCGTGGACAAGGCCGAGGATCTGGCCATCGACCGGGCCAAGAGCCTGTTCGGCTGCCAGTTCGCCAATGTGCAACCCCACTCCGGCTCCCAGGCCAACATGGCGGCGCTTCTGGCGCTGATGGAGCCGGGGGAGGTGCTGCTCGGCATGTCGCTGGCCCATGGGGGCCATCTGACCCACGGCGCGGCGCCGAACTTCTCCGGTCAACTCTTCAAGGCGGTGCAGTACGGCCTGGATCCGCAAACCGAACGGATCGATTACGAGCAGATCGAGGCGCTGGCCCTGGAGCACCGTCCCAAGGTGATCGTGGCCGGGGCCTCGGCCTACAGCCGGGCGATCGATTTCGAGCGGTTCCGGGCGATCTGCGACAAGAGCGGCTCCGCGCTGCTGGTGGACATGGCCCACTTCGCGGGTTTGGTGGCCGTGGGGGAGCATCCCCACCCCTTCCCGTTCGCCGACATCGTGACCACCACCACCCACAAGACCCTGCGTGGTCCGCGCGGCGGCATGATCCTCACCAACCGCGAGGATCTGGCCAAAAAGATCAACTCCAAG
>JADGAY010000234.1 GCA_015231775.1 Magnetococcales bacterium
AGAAGCCTTTTTCGCGTTTTTTGCGAAAAAGGCGCCGCGCGCGGCCTTCGCGAGCTTCGTTTCCGCCTTTTGGAAACGAAGCTCGTATTTTGCACAACGGCCTTGAGAAACAACATCACCTCTACGGCGTTTGCGTGATGCCGTTGATCCGGTAGCTCTTGTCGGGCTGCTGCTTGAGGGTGAACTTCACCGACTTGCCGGTTTTCAGGCTCTTCAGATCCACGTTGGGCAACACCTGGAAGTCCATGGTCATGGCCGGCCACTTCAAGGCCTCGATCGGGCCGTGATCGATGTTCACCAACCGCTTGGCGGCATCGACCTTGTTCAGCCGTCCCTCGCCGCCCACATCTCCCGCCGGTTGCGCCGCCCATGCCGCGCCCAATCCCGACAGGCCCAATCCGAACAACAGGGCCATCCAGCCCCGCGCGATGCTCTTCATCCGTCAAACTCCTCGTAGTGGATCGAAATGGGAATGGTTCCGTCCCATGATAGCCGATCCAGGGAAACCCGGCAAACCCCGAGATCATCCCGGCGCCCCCGAATCCGCTGGCCAAACGCGCAAATTCCGATTAAAGAAAACATCAGGGGGTATAAAATCACGTTGGCCGGTCCAATGCGCTTGCCGTCGATTGCATGGATTGCGGATTTCCTCTATGGTTCAAATCAAGGGACACTTCTCCTCCTTGGATTGACAGCCGGAACAAAACGAGGTTCATGCGAGCATGTCACGAGCGCACGGATTGACCCGCACCATACTGGCCCTGTTTCTCCTGACCGTTGCCGCGCCCGGTTGGACCGCGGTCGATCACGGCGAGCATCAGGCCAACCCTAAAGCCGAGGCCGGCGTCACGTTGAACAACGGCAAACCCTGGCCGACCGACGCGCCGTTGCGCAAGGGGATGGAGGCGATTCAGCGCGACATGCGCGAGGCCCTGCCGCGCATCCACGCCGGCACCTATGCGGCCAGGAACTACGCCTCCCTGTCCAAGAAGATTCGCGCCCATCTGAACCATGTGACCCGCAACTGCAAGCTCAAGCCCGAGGCGGATCTGCAACTGCATCGGATCCTCGTGGAGATCCTGCACGGCAGCGAAGCCCTCGAGGCCAAGCAGGGTCAATCCTCTGGCGCGGCGATCATCGTGCGCGCCCTGGATCTCTATGGTCGTCATTTCGACCATCCGGGCTGGAAACCACTGGCCCATTGAACCTCGCAAGCACCCTGCACGCGCAAGCGATCCCCTACCCGCGCATCGGCGGGCAGGCCTTGCGGACTCACGGTAACAGGTGGTATGTTTATTGCTTTAACGCCTCCATTCGTCTGAGCCAGGCCATCGATTGACGATGCGCCCATTTCTCCACGAATGGAGTGTACCCAACATGACCATGCCCATCCAGCGAATCTTGAAAAACCACCGCGCGCTCCCGCTGCTGCTCACCCTCACCCTGGGCCTCTCCGGGTGCGTCAACCTGGACTATTCCAAGCGGAGCGCGGGCCAGTATTACGACGTCTCCTTCGAAAGCGACGAGAATCTGCCGGTGGAGACACGCAACGCCCGTCGCGCCCTCAATCGGGATCTGGCCTTGGACAAAAATCCCCCCAAGGTGCAACAGGTGGTGGAGCGGTATGACGAATCGGTGCGCACGCGGCTGAAGCGGGATTTCAAGCTCGCGGGACTCCCCTATCCCTCCGCACGCCTGGCCCTGCTCGGCTTCAAGAAAGAGCGGCGCCTGGAGTTGTGGGGCGCGGATGGCGACGGGCCGATGAAATACATCAAGAAGTACCCCTTCACCGCCTTCAGCGGCGACCTGGGGCCCAAGCGGCGCCAGGGGGACAAACAGATTCCCGAGGGGATCTATCGGATCACCTTCTTGAACCCCAACAGCGCCTATCATCTGTCGATGAAGCTCGACTATCCGAATGCCTTTGATCGCGCCATGGCCGATCTGGAGCGGCGCGGCCACCTGGGGGGGGATATCTTCATCCATGGGGACAGCGAATCGGTGGGCTGCATCGCCCTGGGGGACCGGGCCATCGAGGAGCTGTTCGTGCTTACCGCCTGGGCCGGCATGGAGAATGTCCAGGTGATCGTCGCCCCGTATGATCTGCGCCGCGACAAGGAGATCCGCGCCCAGGATCACATCCCCTGGACCCGCGAACTCTACGCCCGCCTCCAGGACTCCCTCGCCAGCTTCCGGGAGTGATCCCGACTTCACACCTCACACGGTGATCACCCCGCCGGCAGGCGGATCTCGATGGTGGTCTCCCCTTCCTGGGAGGCGTCCAGGAACATGGATCCGCCCAGGGTGGTGGCGATCAGACGGGCCGAATAGGTGCCCAGACCCACCCCCTGACGCTTGCCGGAGGTGACGAACTTGTCGAAGAACCGGAGGCGGATCTCCTCGGGCACGGCACCGGTATTGCGCACCCGGATCACCGCCTCCCCGCCCTCCCGCTCCAGGGCCACCTCCAGGATCGCATCCTTGGGCGAGGCCTCCAGGCCGTTCTTGATCAGGTTGGCGAGCATGGAGTGACACAACAACTCCTCGCCGGGCACGAAAAACCCATCCCCGCCCGCCAGCGTCCGACCCTGGGAGACGATCCGCACCCCCAACCCCTTGGCGAGCATCAACCGATGCATCTCCGACAGGATCCGCCGCAACACCTTCACCAGATCCACCGGCTGGGCCTTGAGCTGATAACACCCCCGCTCCATCTTGTAGAGATCCAGCGAGCGGTTGATCATATCCAGCATGCGGAAACCGGCATCCTCGATCACCTGCAAGGCTGCCGCCCGCTCTCCCGTCAACCCCCAGTCGGCGATCAACGCGCCGGGCATGCCGATGATCGCGTTCAACGGCGCCTTCAAATCGTGACGAACGATGTGATCCACATCATCCCGCAACCGGGCCGCGGTGCGCAGCTCCTCGTTCTGACGCTCGATGATCCGTCGGGCCTCGCGCAACTGAAGATGGATCTTCACCCGCGCCCGCACGATCCCCCCCTGGATCGGCTTGGTCAGATAATCCACCGCCCCGACCTCCAGGCCGCGCAGTTCGTCCTCGATCTCGCCGCGGGCGGTCACGAAGATCACCGGAATATCGTGTGTCGCCGGATTGGCCTTGAGCCTGGCGCAGGCGGAATAGCCATCCATATCCGGCATCATGATGTCCAAAAGGATCAGATCCGGGCCATCCTCGACAAAACGCAACATCTCGGCGGCGTTGCGCGCGAAGATCAGATCATGCTCGTGGCGCAACACCTCACGCAACAGCTTGAGATTGGTCGGTTCGTCATCCACGACCAAAATCTTGAAGCGACTCTTTTCAGTCTCCATGCTCTCCGATTCCCAAATCGTGCATCAGGCCCAACAGGATCTCCCGCGCCCGAACGCAATCAATCTCCTCCACCTGAACGGCCACCGCGCGGGCCACCTCCTCGAAGCGGGTTCCCCCCAGCCAGACCATCAGAGCTGGCATGAACCCCTCGGCCCGCAACGCATCGCCATGATCCAACGCCGTGACGATGCGACGCAGCATCTCCATCCGTCCGGCATCCACCGGACCCGGTTCCCGCAGGAGGCCCATCCCCTCGCCCGCCCTGTCGCCCGACTCGGTCAGGACGCGACATCCGCCCACCACCCTGGCCAACGTCCCCTCGACACCGGCCACCAGGGCATCCAGATGACGGGCGCCGGTACGCAATCCCCCATCGAGGGCCAGGGTCGCCTCCTCGAGTTCGATCGCGGCCAACGAGCCCGCCGCCCCCTTCAGGGCATGGGTCAACACCTCGGCCAGACGGTGATCCCCCCGTTCCACCGACTGACGGATCCGCGCCCCATCCTCGGCATGCCGTCCGACGAAGCCCAACAGGGCCCGACGATACTT
>JADGAY010000235.1 GCA_015231775.1 Magnetococcales bacterium
CTTCCAGCAAATTCTTTCTCCTGGTTGGCGCCGTAGCCATTCTCACGTTGCTGGAAATCCGAAATCCAGGGACACCTTACTGATTAAATTTATAGCCATAAATTCGAGTGGGATGCGTGGAGGGACCGGTCCCAAAGGGGCCACGGCGTTCAATGCAACACCGGGAGAGGGGGATGCGTCGAGGGACCGGTCCCTGATGAGATATTGACCCGAGGATGGTCGAATTGATCCCGGATTGATGCCGTTCCGGCTAGGATTTTCCCACCATGGTTCGGCACGCGGGGACCGGTGGATTCTCTTTGACTCGGGATGGGCGGCTCTGGATATAACATGGACATCTTCATTTCAGGCTCGGAAAGCACCCCTTCCGGCCCCCCGTCGGGCGTGACCGCCTATGTGCGCGAGGCGCTGCATGCCGGAGCCGGTGAGCGGGTCATCCTCTACTCCCAGGCTCCCCTGCTGGAGATGGATGAACTCCGCGCCCTCGTGGAGGTGATCCACGACTACGGACAGGGGGGCGAGGTGGTGGCTGCCACCGCGCATCCGGATTCGACCTGGCGCCAGCGGTTGCATGACCAGGGGGTGACCCGTTTCTGGGCGGTCGCCCCCGAGGATGCCGGCGGTTCGGGGAGGCCCCTGGATCCAACCCGTTTCATCGAGATCCGGGCGGAGGCGATTTGTCCCTTGTTGCATACCCTTGAGCACGCTTCGGGAAGTTATTCGGTCTGCGGTGGACAGGAGGACCGCATGGTGCTCGCCATGCACCATCTGCGCAAATGGTGCGTGACCCGTCCGCATGTCTGTCCCTGGCGCGGCGATATCTTGATGAAATCTTGATAACCATATCGAATGATTTGATCCTGACATGATTCGATCCCATGTAGCCTGAGCGATTACATCCGCCGTATTCATCCAGGGAAGGCGGTCACAATCTCGCGGAGCGTAAGAGGGATCGCATGTCCGAACAATCCTCGCATGGTCATTCATCCAGTCTGTCCACCCTGGTGATCGGCGCGTTGGGCGTCGTGTTCGGGGATATCGGTACATCACCACTTTATGCCCTCAAGGAGTCGCTGGCCGCCTCCGCCGGTCACGGCGGCATGCCGACGCAAGCCGACATCTTCGGCGTGCTCTCGATGATCTTCTGGTCGCTGGTGATCGTCATCACGGTCAAATACGTCCTCTACATCATGCGCGCCGACAACAAGGGCGAGGGGGGGATCATGGCCCTGACCGCCCTGGCGCTGCGCTCCCCCAACGCCACGCCCACCTGGAAGGTGATCATTCACCTGTTGGGCATCTGCGGCCTGGCCCTCTTTTTCGGGGACGGGGTGATCACCCCGGCCATCTCCGTGCTCTCGGCGGTGGAGGGGTTGGAGCTGGCCACGCCGGTGCTCAAACCGGTGGTGGTGCCGGTCACCCTGGTGATCCTGATCGGGCTGTTCATGTTCCAGCGCAAGGGTACCGAAGGGGTAGGCGCGCTGTTCGGACCGGTGATGGTGGTCTGGTTTCTGGTGCTCGGGGCCCTGGGCGTCCATGGAATCCTGTTGAATCCCCAGGTGCTTCAGGCCCTCAATCCCCTGCATGCCGTGCAATTCTTCCTGGTCCACCAGGGACAGGCCTTCATCGTCCTGGGATCGGTGTTTCTTTCGGTGACCGGCGCCGAGGCACTCTACGCCGATATGGGACACTTCGGGTGTCGTCCGATTCAATTGGCCTGGATATTCCTGGTTTTTCCATGCCTGGTGCTCAACTATCTTGGCCAGGGCGGCATGATCCTGCACGATCCGGAATCCCTCAAGAACCCCTTCTACCTGCTCGCTCCGGAGTGGGGGCTCTATCCCATGGTCGGTCTGGCAACCGCCGCCACGGTGATCGCCTCCCAGGCGGTGATCTCCGGCGCCTTCTCCGCCGCCCGCCAGGCCATGCAACTTGGCTTCCTGCCGCGCATGAACGTGATCCACACCTCGGAACGCGAGGAGGGACAGATCTATGTTCCGGCCATCAACTGGATCCTTCTGGTCGCCGTGATCCTGCTCGTTCTCGGTTTCAAAAGCAGCAGCAATCTGGCCGCGGCCTACGGCATCGCCGTCACCGGCGCCATGGCCATCGATACCACCCTGGCCTTCGGCATGGTGTTGAGCGCCATGCTCGGCTGGAGTCAGGGGCGGGCCATCGCCGCGACCATCTTCTTTCTGGTGTTCGATCTGGTCTTCTTTGCGGCCAATGCCTTGAAGATTCCCGATGGCGGTTGGTTTCCGCTGTTGCTTGGCGGCGTGCTCTTCATGCTCATGTCCACCTGGCAGAAAGGGGTGGAACTCTCCCGCGAGGCCATGGCCAAGGATGAGATCCCTCTGGGCCCATTCCTGCGCCAATTCCATGAAAATCCGGTGCCCCGCTCCCAGGGGATCGGCGTCTACATGACCACCCATACGTTGACCGCGCCCAGGGCCTTGGTGCAGAATCTTCAACATCACTGGAGCATCCACGAAACCGTGGTGATTCTGACCACCGAGTTCGCCGATACCCCCTATCTGGAGGAAGGGGAGCGGTTGATCGAGGTGGATCTGGGCAACGGCTTTCATCGGGTGGTGGCCCGCTTCGGCTTTGCCGAAACCCCGGATATTCCGCGGGCCTTGAGGGACGGGCAACTTTTCAAGGATTGGTCCAATCCGGATGAGACCTCGTTCTTTTTGGGGCGCGCGGTCTTTTTTGCCACCCGCTCCCGTCCCGGATTTCCCTTGTGGCGCCAGCAGCTTTATCTCGGGATGCAACGCAACGCCAGCAGCGCCGCCTCCTGGTTTCAACTGCCGCCCCATCGGGTGGTCGAGATGGGGGCCGGCATCCACTTGTAATCCTTAATCAAGCCGGGGAGAATCATGGCCGACGCGGTTGACGAGGAACACCAGGAGATCGTCCGACCGTCGCGAATCCCTGGCGTCCGCAGTTCGTGGATCGGGTACGGCGCGGCCATCTCTTCCGTGGCGGGCACCACGCTTCTGGTTTTCTGGGGGCGCTCCTGGCTGACCCCCCCGGATCTGGTGATGCTGTATCTGTTGCTGATCATGGGGGTGGCTTTCCGCTTCGGACAGGGCGCCGCGCTCCTCACCTCCGCCCTGTCGGTGGCGGCCTACGACTTCTTTTTCGTCCATCCCTATTTCACCTTCCTGGTCTCTGACTCCCAGTATATCCTTACTTTTACCATCCTGTTCGTGGTCGGTTGGGTGATCAGCGGCCTGATGAACCGCATCCGCAATCAGGAGCAGGAGGCCAGGGAGCGGGAGTTCCAGACCGAGAGGCTGTTTCGGCTCGGACGCGACGCGATGACCACCCTGGATGATGCCGAGGTGGCGCGGATCATCACCCGGCATGCCGTGCGCCTGTTCGGCGGCGAGGCGGCCATTTGGGTGGAGGATGGTCAGGGTGGGCTGCGCCAGATGGCCGCGATCCCGGACTATTTTCGACTCTCCGAGCATGGCATGGTGGTGGTGCGTTGGAGTAGCGAAAACGGCCAGGCTGCCGGACGCGGTACCGAGGTTTTTCCGGATGAGGCCTTCACCGTGCTGCCGATCGCCATGGGGGGACAATTCGGGGCATTGGCGGTGCGGGTTGGGGATGCGACGATACTGAAACAGGGACGCTGGGGATTGCTGGAGGCGTTCGCCCGTCAGGCGAGTCTCGCCATGGACCGGGCCCGTCTGAGCGAGGAGGCGCGCGGCGCGGCGGTGCGGGTGCAGGCCGAACAGATGCGCGCCGCGCTGTTGAGCATGGCCTCCCACGATCTGCGCACCCCGCTGGCCGCCATCACCGGCGCCGGGACTGCGTTGCGCGACGACGACGCCCATCTGGACGCCCTGCAACAGACGGAGTTGCTGGAGACC
>JADGAY010000036.1 GCA_015231775.1 Magnetococcales bacterium
TGGTGACCACCCTGGGTCGTGGGGGTTCGGATACCTCGGCGGTGGCGATCGCCGCCGGATTGAAGGCCGACTTCTGCGACATCTACACCGACGTGGACGGGGTGTATACCACCGATCCGCGGGTGGTGCCCAAGGCGCGCAAGCTGGATCGCATCTCCTATGACGAGATGCTGGAGATGGCCTCGCTGGGGGCCAAGGTATTGCAGACCCGTTCCGTGGAGCTGGCCAAGAAGTACAAAGTCCCCGTGCGGGTGCTCTCTTCCCTGGAGGAAGGGACTGGAACTCTGTTGACCGAAGAGGATGATGACATGGAACAAGTCGTGGTTTCCGCCATTGCGTTCAATCGGGATGAGGCCAAGATCACGGTCCTGGGCGTGCCCGACAAGCCCGGCATCGCCGCGTTGATCTTCGGCACCCTGGCCGATGCCAACATCAACGTGGACATGATTTTGCAAAACGTCTCGGTTTCGAGTGGCGAGACCGACATGACCTTCACCGTGCCCAAGGGGGATTTTCGCCAGGCCATGGAGGTGCTCAAGGCCCCGGTGGCCTCCATCGGCGCCAAGGATCTCAAGGGCGATCCGGACATCGCCAAGGTGTCGGTGGTGGGTGTGGGGATGCGTTCCCATTCGGGGGTGGCGCAACGGATGTTCAAGGCGCTGAGCGCCGAGGGGATCAACATCCGCATGATCTCCACCTCGGAGATCAAGATCTCGGTGGTGATCGACGAGAAGTACATGGAGCTGGCGGTGCGTGCCCTGCACGCGGCATTCGAACTGGACAAGGACGCCGGAGATCGTGTCGGAAAGTGATCCGCATCAATCGGGTCGGGGGCGGGTGACCGCCCCGGCCAAGCCGTTCGTCAAGGGCGGCGGCAAGGGCGTGGGTGAGATGATCGCCATCTACGACACCACGCTGCGTGATGGCTCGCAGAGCGAGTCGGTGCAATTTTCGGTCGAAGACAAGCTGCGCATCGCCCGGCGTCTGGATCTGCTGGGGGTGGATTACATCGAGGGCGGCTGGCCAGGGGCCAATCCCAAGGATGAGGCCTTTTTCGCCCGTGCCAAGGATCTGAAACTGGAGCGAAGTCGGCTGGTGGCATTCGGTTCGACTCGTCGCGCCCGGGTGAAGGCGGAAGAGGATACGGTTCTCAACGCCCTGTTGGCTTCCGGAACCCCGGTGATCACCATCTTCGGCAAGTCGTGGCCGTTGCACGTCACCCGTGCCCTGGGGATCACCCCGCAGGAGAACCTGGACCTGATCTTCGATTCGATCCGCTATCTCAAGGCGCGGACCGATCAGGTCTTCTTTGACGCCGAACATTTTTTCGACGGTTTCAAGGCCGATGCGGATTATGCCATCAAGGCGTTGATCGCGGCCCGGGATGGCGGTGCCGATGGCCTGATCCTGTGCGACACCAACGGCGGAACCCTGCCGGGCGAGATCACCGCCATCATGAAGCAGATCGCCCTGCCGGATGTCCGGTTGGGGATCCACTGCCACAACGATGGCGGGTTGGCGGTGGCCAACACCCTGGCCGCGGTCGAGTGCGGGGCCACCCAGGTGCAGGGGACGATCAACGGCCTGGGCGAGCGGTGCGGCAATGCCGATCTGACCACCGTGGTCGCCAATCTGCTGTTGAAGATGGGGCGTCACGCCCGTCTCGGGGTCGAGGGTCTGCCGCGTCTGACCGGGGTGAGCCGCTTCGTGGACGAGATGTGCAACCGCTCGCCGCAAAAGAATCAACCCTTTGTCGGCGCGTCGGCCTTTGCCCACAAGGCGGGGGTGCATGTGGCGGCGATTCTCAAGGATCCGGTCACCTACGAGCACATCGATCCGGAGCAGGTCGGCAACGAACGGCGCATCCTGGTCTCGGAGCAGGCCGGACGCAGCAATCTGGTGCACAAATTTCGCGAGATGGGCATCGTGGATGTGGATCCCAACGATGCGCGCCTCCAGGATCTGCTCAACGAACTCAAGGAACTGGAGTTCCGCGGCTATCAGTTCGACGCCGCCGAGGCCTCCTTCGAACTGCGGGTGCGCAAGGCCCTGGGTCAACTGCCGGATTATTTCCGCGAGCAGGGGTTCCGGGTGATCGACAACCGCATGGTGCGCGATGACGGGGCGTTGATCATGGGGGCCGAGGCCACGGTCAAGCTGGTGGTGGGCGGTCAACCGGTCCACTTCGTCGGCGAGGGCAATGGTCCGGTGGATGCCCTGTACACCGTGTTGCGGCGCGCGCTGGAGTGGCACTATCCGGCCATCAACACCGTGACCCTGGTGGATTACAAGGTGCGCATCCTGCCCCAGGCGCTGGGGGGACGCTCCGGCACCGGTTCCATGGTGCGGGTGTTGATCGAATGGCGCGACGACGAGCGCTCCTGGGGCACGGTCGGGGTGTCGGAGCACATCATCGCCGCCTCCTATGCCGCCATCATGGATGCCCTGATTTTCAAGCTCTACAAGGATGGCGCGACCCCGGCGGTTTGAGGCCGGTCATTGGCAGGAATGGTTTTTGGAACCACGCACGCACGGAGAATGGTGAAACATGAAGAAAATCGAGGCGATCATCAAACCTTTCAAGTTGGATGACGTGAAAGAGGCCCTCTCGGAGGTGGGAATCCAGGGGATCACCGTCACCGAGGTGCGTGGTTTCGGACGGCAGAAAGGCCATACCGAGTTGTACCGGGGTGCCGAGTATGTGGTCGATTTCCTGCCCAAGCTCAAGGTCGAGGTGGTGCTGGATGAGGACCGGGTGGATCAGGCGGTCGAGGCGATCGAGAGGGCTGCCCGTACCGGTCGGATCGGCGATGGCAAGATCTTTGTCACGCCCGTCGAACGGGTGGTGCGCATCCGCACCGGCGAACGCGACGGCAACGCTCTGTAAGTGATGAAGGGGGGGCGGGAACTCGGTACCCATTTTCAGCCTGGCGAGATCATTTTTCGTCAGGGCGATCCCGCGCGCTGCATGTACGTGATCCAGAAGGGTCGGGTGGAGATCGTGATGGAGTCGGAGTTCGGGCCGCGTCACCTGAACTCCTTGAAGGATGGGGATATTTTCGGCGAGATCTCGCTGTTTGCCGAGAAGGCCCGCATTGCCACGGCCCGCGCCGTCACCGAGGTGCGCGCCTTGCAACTCGACGAGAAGACCTTTCTCTCCCGGTTGCATCAGGATCCTTCCATGGCGTTCCGGCTGATCCGCAAGCTGGCGCAGCGCATCCACGAGCAGGATCACGAGTTGATGCGTGATCACGCCGACGAGGTGGAGATCTGCCCGGTCACCGGTTTCACCAGTTACATCGATCTGGCCACCTTTCTGGAAACCGAGATCAAACGGGCCAGACGACTCATGCAGACCATGGCCTTCGCGATCCTGGTGGTGGACGAGCATGCCGGGATCGTGGAGAAGCGCGGGGAGGGGGTCGGCGAACAGGTGTCGCGGCGTCTCTCCGAGGTGATTCGCGATCACGTTCGCCGCACCGACGTGGCGGGACGTTTCGGCGAGGATCGGTTTGGCATTCTGCTCTACGAGGCCGATGGCACCTCGGCGGTGCATGTGTGCGAAAAGATTCGCGCCGCCTTTGCCGCGCATCCGTTCGAGGCGGGGGACGGGGGATTCCATGCCACCGTCACCTGCGGGGTGGCGATCTTTCCGGAGCACCAGCAGTCCACCCAACTCAATCAGGCGGCCTATCGGGCGCTCATGAAAGGGGCCGCCCGGGGTGGCGATGGGGTGATGCTCGCGGAACCAGGGGTGGTGGAGCGGTCACGGGCCTGATTTTCGCGGCTGTTGGGTGATTCCGTCCCTGGAATCACCCAACAACGCGGGGGGTCGCATGCATTCGCCCCCTTGCTCTTACACATGGCTGCGCAATTTGGCGGGCCATCCCTGGCCCGCATCGACGGTTTGACAGGTGTCAAACCGTCACTCAAAACACCAGGGGTGGGGCATCGATGAAACTCGCGGATCAGTCGCGCGTGGCCGTGGTCGGGGGTGGACCGGCGGGATCGATGGCCGCCTATTTCCTGATGGAGATCGCCACCCGGGTCGGTTTGCGTCTGAATGTGGATCTGTACGAGCCGCGCAACTTCTCCCGTCATGGTCCCTCGGGGTGCAACATGTGCGCCGGCGTGGTCTCCGAATCCCTGGTGCAGACCCTGGCCGCCGAGGGGATCAACCTGCCGCCGATCGTGGTGCAGCGGGGCATCGACTCCTATGTTCTGCATACCAGCGATCAGCCGCCGGTGGCCATCGACACGCCGGTGGATGAGTTGCGCATCGCCACGGTCTACCGGGGCGGTGGACCCCGTGCACCGGAGGGCGAGCAGAAGTGGATCAGCTTCGACGGCTATCTGTTGGAGATGGCCCGCGAGAGGGGGGCGCGGGTCGTGCCGCGGCGGGTGTCGGAGTTGGCCATGGATGCCCAGGGACGCCCGATGATCGGGGTGGGCAATGGCGAATTCGAGACCTACGAACTCCTCATCGGCGCCGTGGGGGTCAACACCGGGGCGATGAAGCTCTTCGAAGGGCTGGGGATCGCCTTCCAACAGCCGCCGGTCAACCGCGGCTTTGTCTCGGAGATCCATCTGGGGGTGGAGACGGTTCAGAAATATCTGGGCAACTCCATGCACATCTTTCTGCTGGATATCCCGAAACTCAAATTCGCCGCCGTGATCCCCAAGGTCGAGTACGCCACCATCTGTCTGTTGGGCGAGGACATCGACAAGGAGTTGGCGGAACGGTTCATGAGCGATCCGGAGACCTTGAGCTGCTTTCCACCGGAGTTGGAGTGGCGGATCGGGGAGAAGGTGGCGTGCGGCATGGGCCAGGCGTGTCAATGCGGGCCGAAACTCAACATGGGCGCGGCGATCCATCCCTTTGGCGATCGGGTGGTGCTGGTCGGGGATGCGGCGATCTCGCGTCTTTACAAGGATGGGATCGGCGCGGCCTACATCACCGCCAAGGCGGCGGTGGTCACGGCGCTCTTTTTCGGGGTGTCGGACAACGACTTCCGGCGTCGCTATCAACCGGTTGTGGATGGCATCGCCAAGGACAACCGGATCGGCAAGCTGATCTTCTGGATCACGGTTTTCTACCAGAAGTGGCTTTTTTTGCGGCGTGGCATGGTGCGGATGGTGCGTGACGAGGCGGGACTGCCTGGGGAACGTCGGGACATGAGCCGCGTTCTGTGGGATACGTTCACCGGGAGCGCCACCTATCGGGAGATCCTGATGCGCACCTTGACGCCTCGATTCGTCTTCCGGTTGCTGCATGCCACGCTGATGAGCGCGCTGCCGGGGGGGGTGCTCGGGAAGCGGGAGGATCCCCCCCGTCCACCCGGCGGGTGACCGCCTTGGGCCTGCTCCTGGCGTGGGATGGCGCGGGAACTCTTTCGACTTTCAGTAAAAATTGGTGTATGCTGGAAAGATTGCATCAAAGATTGTTTGCGGATCACCGTGGAGCGTCCGTCCGGGCGTTCCGCGCAAGGGGGATGAGGGGGTTCTCTCCCCAGGATGCACTGTTCGTATCGCGGATGAAGAGCGAGGCCCATGATCGATCTGGCACACATGAAAAATAACCGCCCGATGGGCGGTGAGGGTCGTCAGAATGCCCGGCTACTCAAAATCCTTCTGGAAAACAGCGCCGAGGGGGTACTGCTGGTGGACCGGCGCGGCGTGATCCGGGGGGTCAACGATGCCTGTACCTTGTTGACCGGTTATACGACCCGCGAGTTGAAGAACCATCATATCCGCCGTTTCTGGAAACACGAAGGGGCCGGCGATCAACTGACCACCATCGGTGACGCCCTGTGGTTCCGGGGGTATTGGATCGGACGCATCAACCTGCCGGTGAAACGGGGCGGAACGGTTGCATTCACCCTCAAGGTGATGGCCGTGCTGCCGGATCATGGACCGGTGCGCACCATCGTTGCCCAGCTCGGCAGGGCCGAGGGAACCGCCCTTATCGCCAACAACGAGCCGATGCACGACGCCGATACGGTGGGTGTACGTCCCTTGTCCTCCGACCAGTCGGACTCCACCTGGGATTCCTTGACCGGTCTGCCAACCATGTCGCTGTTCCAGGACCGTCTGCGTCAGGCCCTGTCACAGGCCGCGCGGCGTCAGCACGCGGTGGGTTTGATCTTCCTGGATCTGGACAATTTTGCCATTATCAACGACTCCCTGGGTCGGGAACGGGGCGATGAGGCGTTGCGGGAGGTGTCGCGGCGTCTGGCCCGGTGTCTGCGTACCAGCGACAGCGTGGCGCGTATCGGTTCGGATGAGTTCGCCCTGCTGTTGATCGACATCGACGATGTGACCGCCGCGGTGCGCAATGTCAGCGTGGTGGCCCGCAAGCTCCATGAGATCCTGGATGAGCCGATCGTCATGGGCAGCACGGAGTTGCGGATCTCCGCGGCCATGGGGATCACCCTCTCTCCGCAGGATGGCCACGAGGCTCCCCAACTCTTGAAGAACGCCGCCACCGCCCTGTCCCACGCCCGGCGCCGGGGTCGCAACAACTATCAATTCTTCTCCCACGAGATGACCGAAACCGCCAAGCGCCGTTTTGCGATGGAGACCAGTCTGCGTCATGCCGTCGAGCGGGAGGAGTTGGTGCTCTACTATCAGCCCCAGGTGGATCTGGATACCGGTCTGGTGGTGGGCGCCGAGGCGCTGGTGCGCTGGAATCATCCGGAGCGCGGCCTTGTCTCTCCGTTGGAGTTCATCCCCGTGGCCGAGGAGACCGGGTTGATCCTGCCCATCGGCGAATGGGTGCTGCGCACCGCCTGTCGCCAACTGGCGGCGTGGGGGCGGATGGGTCTGCCGATGATCCGGGTCGGGGTGAACCTGTCGGCCTTGCAGTTCCAGCGTCAGGATCTGGTGAAGATCGTCGGGAGTTGTTTGCAGGAGACCGGCATCGATCCGGAGTGCCTGGATCTGGAGATCACCGAAAGCGCCATCATGGAGGATGTGCAGAAGGCGGTGGAGGTGCTCAACCGCATCAGCGCCATGGGGGTCAAACTCTCCATCGACGACTTCGGGACCGGTTACTCCTCGTTGAGCCAACTGCGCCATTTCCCCTTCAAGACCTTGAAGATCGACCGCTCCTTCATCCGTTCCATCGAGGACAATCCCGGCGATGCGGCGATCGTCAGCGCCATCATCGCCATGGCGCACAGTCTGCATCAGACCGTGATCGTCGAGGGGTTGGAGACCGATGCCCAGTTGGAGATCATGCGCAGCCTGCACTGCAACGAAATGCAGGGCTTTCTGTTCAGCGCGCCCACCTCTGCCGAGGTCTTTACCGAAATGTTGCGATGTGGCACGTCGCTGTCGCCCAAGGAGGGGGTGTGAACGGTTTGTTTCCCCATCCACGAGTGCCCCGTGAGTGGACGCGCAAGCTCACTCCCGAGGAGGTCAATCAATTGCCGGTGCGACGCTGGGATGGTCCGATCCGTCTGATCCGCGACGATGCCGAGGCCGAGGAGGCCGCCGCGCTTTTGACCCGTGAGTCGGTGCTCGGATTTGACACCGAAACCCGACCGTCGTTCCGCAAGGGCGAGAACTACTTTCCGGCCCTGGTGCAACTGGCGGGCGCCGAGACGGTCTATCTGTTCCAGCTCAAGGGGATGGAGCGTTTCGACGCCTTGTCCGCCATCCTGAGCGATCCGGCCAGGCGCAAGGTGGGGGTGGGGCTCGATTACGACGTGCGTGCCCTGCAAACGATCTTCTCCTTTCAACCGCGCGGGTTCATCGATGTCGGCGAGGTGGCCCGGCGTGCGGCGATCGCCAGTCAGGGGTTGCGTGGATTGGCCGCCCATCTGTTCGGCATGCGCATCTCCAAGCGGGCGCAATGCTCCAATTGGGACAACCCGGAACTCAAGCCGTTTCAGTTGGTCTATGCGGCCACGGATGCCTGGATCAGTCGGGAGATCTATTTGCGGATGCACGAAACCGGGGTGTTTGCCACGCCATTTGCCCCGGTTGGTTGAGTGCGCGGGGCGGGTTGGTCCAATGGGGGTTGAGCATTGCAGGGGTCCGGGGACCGCAAGATCCCCGGCAGAGGTTCGGAGACGGCGTCTCCGAGGTTTGTCTTTTGACTTTGATTTTTAGCGCGCTCTTCAAAAAAGCGTTTTTTCGCGTCTTTTGCGAAAAAACGCTGCGCGCAGCCATGTTCGTGGCATCGTTTCGCGCTTTTGGCGAAACGATGCCACGAACATGGCCCGGAATCAGGCCTTCAGAGGTGACTGGTCTCCCGAGAACAATTCGCCCACTCCCTGTGTCCTGAACGGAGGGGGCACATGAGGCCGCAGGCTTGCGCGATTGTTCGCAAAAAGCAAAACAACGTCCCAAGGGCTTTGCCCTTGGATCCCACCAGGGGCCATGGGCCCCTGGACCCCGCCACATGTAAGGGTCTGAATCGTTACGTGAACGTTTGGTCAAACGGCGTGGATTGACGGCTTGGTGGCGCGGCAGGTCGGATCAGTGCACCGTAACCCGTGCAAACTTGTTGGGTTTGGTCTGGGTCGGCCACTCGTCGGCTTGGATCACCTCGTCGGTGAGCAGACGGCTGGCCCGGTGATGGATCTCATCCCACATCAGGGTGAGCTTGCCGAGTTGGGCCACCATCAGATCGGTATCGGAGGTGGCGGGGAGCGACTCGATGGCGGTCTCATCGGTATCCCGGATCGAGGCGATGCCAATCAGCAGCGAACGACGGGCTTGGGCGGCGATGTGAGCGATTTTCTCCAGGGAGTGTGAATCCAGGTGGGTGAGATCGGCTTCAAACAGTCGCAAATCCATGATTCATCTCCGGTTTGAGAGATGTCCGACACGAGTGGGACTTGAGCGGATGGACCACGGTGGCCATCTTTCTACCTCACCATAATCTAAATTGCGTTTAAACGCCATGAAAAATGCGCACGGGATTCCTTCTTGGTTGCGAAAATTCTTTCCGGGGGATGTCTCCCGGTTGGTTTTGTTGATTTTTTCTCTTGTTGTTCCGGTGTCGTTCCTTCATGCGGAGGAGCGTGCCCCCTTTGGCGGTCCGGTGTTGCGGGTGGAGAGCGGCATGCATGCCGGCTTGGCCCGGCGCATCGACTCCGATGCCGAGGGGCGTTATCTGGTATCGGTTTCGGACGACAAGACCCTCAAGATCTGGTCGGTCGGGGATGGCCGGTTGCAATCCACCCTGCGGGTGCCGATCGGGCTTGGCAACGAGGGCGCCTTGTATGCCGTGGCCTTTTCCCCCGACGGTCGGACCGTGGCGGTCACCGGTCAGACCGGTCCGGAGTGGGAGGATGGCTACTGCATCTATCTGATCGATGTGCAGGGTGGGGAGATCCGGCGGCGCATCGTCAACCTGCCGGAGGCGGTGACCCACATGGCCTTTTCGCCGAATGGGGTGTTTCTGGCCGCCGTGTTCGGGGAGCGTGCCGGGCTGCAGGTGTTCACCATACCGGACGGTACGCGGATCCATGCGAGCGAGCCCTACCAGGCGCCGGCCAACTGGGTCGATTTCGCGTCGGACGGTCGCATGGTGGTCAGCTCCTACGACGGCGCCTTGCGCATGTACGACGCCAATTTCCGTCCCAGCGTCTCCAAGCAGTTGGCCAAGGGTGGCAAACCCCATGGCGTGGCCTTCTCCCCGGATGGCAAGAAGATCGCCGTGGGCTTTCGCGATCGGGCCACGGTGGCGGTGTTGTCCGCGGATGATCTCACCTTGAGCTATCTGCCGGATGTCTCTGGCGTCGCCGGGAATCTCTGGTCGGTGGGCTGGTCGGAGGATGGATCCCGTCTGTTGGGCGCGGGCAGTCATGCGGGGCGGGGGAAATCGCTGATCCGCATGTGGAGCAATGGTGGCATGCCGGATGGCAACGGACACGGCGCGTATGTGGATATGCCCGCCTCGAGCGGCAATGTGATGCAGATTTTGCCCCTCAAGAGTGGTGGCGTGGCCTTCACCGCCGCGGATCCGGCGTTGGGGGTGTTGGACGGGCAAGGGTTCGCGACGTTCACCCGCGAGCGCTCCATCGCCAATTTTCAGGGCGGGGCCAGACGCCTGCTGGTTTCGGAGCGGGGCAACGTGGTGGAGTTCGACTATGACCCCTCGGGGAGCAACCGGGGACGGTTCACGGTGGACAAGCTGTTGTTGCAAGCCGCTCCGACTCCGGGATCCGGTCTGCGCGAGCCTCTGATCACCACGGACGAGGTGAACGTGACCGGTTGGTGGGGGGATGGCACCAAGGTGACCTTCAATGGCATGGAGTTGCCGATGTCGGAGAAGGAGATCTCCTGTTCGTTGGGCATCGACGGCAAGAACCGCTTTTTTGCCCTCGGCAGCTCCTTCTCCCTGCGACTCTTCTTGCGTTCCGGGCAGTTGCGCTGGCAGGTGCACACCCCTGGACCGGTCTGGGCGGTGAATGTGTCCGGCAACGGCCAGTGGGTGATCGCGGCTCTTGGCGACGGGACGATCCGTTGGTATGACGCCATGCGCGGCGAGGAGAGCATGGCGCTGTTCGTCTCCAAGGATCAGCAGCGCTGGGCGATGTGGTCGCCACGGAACTTTTTTGCCGTTTCTCCCGGCGCCGCGACCCTGATTGGCTGGCACGTCAATCGCGGCAAGGGGCAGTTGGCCGAATTTTATCCAGCCGGTCAGTTTCCGCAGTTTCAAAAACCCGAATATTTCAAGATGTTACTTCAATAGAGGACAAGCCAATAGTTTGGCACGGAACCTGCAAAAGTTGAGGCGTATTCAGACCATTTTCGCCCTTGATCGACGCAGTACCGGAGACAAACCATGAAATACGTGGTGGAACTTTTCGATGGCAAACGGATTCGCGGCCTCTTGATGGATCGCCAGCGCAAGGATGAACTGCTGGCCGCCCTCGACCACATCGACCCGGCGTTGGGGGTGGTGGTGCTGGAGATCACCCCGCAACCCCTGTGGAAGGTGGAACGGGAGGTGGAACAGAGCCGTCGCCGCACCACCATCGGCTGGATGGATCCGGTCCGTACCGTGCCGGTGGATCGCATGATGGCATGAGGGGCGCTTGCCGGGTGGAGGTGACGGGGGTGCCGGGGGCGTGTCGTCCCCAGGCTCCCCGCTGCCATTCGCCCGCCAAGGGGCGGGTAAGACCCCCTACACCGCCTGCATCGCCTTGAGCAGCGGCTGCACGTTCCCCAGATGCATGTCTCCCATGGGATAGAGCATCTGCTCCTCCTTGATGTTGTGCTGACGCATCAACACCATCAACGTCGTGCCGGCCCGGGCCACGCCGGACACATCCCCGCCCGCGAGCGCCTGTCCCATCTGCCCGATCACCCCCAGCATCTGCCGATGCTCCATGCGCATCACCATGGTCGGACCCTGGGTCATGCCGGTGGCCTGCTCGAAGGCCGGGAAGAACCGCTTCTCCTCCATGTCGAAGTGATGGGTCATGGCCACCTGGAAGGCGGTGAAACAGTGCCGGGTCGTTTCGAGATCTCCGGCCTGGGCCGCGTTCTCCATCGCGGCATACAGCTCATCGCACCGCTCGTGATCAAACCCCATGAATTCGCCAATCCCGCGCATCTGGCCACCCGGCACCCGACGCACCGCGACGCGCCACCGCTCCGGACCGTTCTCCAGGGGCAACCAGTCGAACGCACCCCAGTCGGAGGCCTGAAAGGGCTCCAGCAGGGTCGCAAACGACCCGTCGCCGATCAACTCCAGAGCGCCCCCTTCGGTCAGGGAGGCAAAACCGGCGCTCAGACGCTCCAGACGCGTCGCGTCATCCACGCCCGTCAGATTCAATACCGTATTGTTCATGGTGTTTCCTTGTGTATAAAAGTGTGCTACGGTCCTGGCCTGCGACCGCCCCCTTCACCCCTTTGTCGCGCGCTTGAACCCATGTCGCGGAGATGAAGATACGCATCGGTTGATATCGCTGCCTTGACATCCATCAATCCCGACGCATTCAGTGCGAAATAATATCATTCTCGCATCCACATCAAGTAAAGAGAGACCACCCATGCTGCCCACCGCCGGATTGCGCATCGATCAGGCCCCCCCCATGAGCCTGCCGTTCCGCTTTTTTGCCACCGCGCCGCTGTTTCTCATGCTCGCCGGCGGGGCGTTGGTCCACTGGGGCTCGGATCTCTTCATCGCCCCCCTCATGCCGGTGAGCGTGGCCACCCTGCATCTGCTGCTGATCGGCTGGATGGTGATGATCGTCTGCGGGGCGATGATCCAGATGATCCCGGTTCTGGCCGGCATCCCGGTTCCCTGGCCTGGGACCATCCCGTGGGTTCATGGCGGGTTGGTCGTGGGAACCCTGGCCTTGGTCCTGGGGCTGACGCGCGAGCCGATGGTGCCGGGTCTGCTCATTTTCTCGGCAGTTGTCTTGATCTTGGCCTTGGGCGGATTTCTTGTACCCATTGTCGCCGCATTGGTCAAGGCTCCGGCGAAACATCCCACGGTCAACGGCATGCGTCTGGCCATGATCTGTTTGACCGGAACCGCGCTGTTGGGCGCGCTGTTCCTTGTGGAACATGCCTTTGGATTCATCGATTTCGATCGTCGCATCCTGGTGGGCATCCATCTCACCTGGGGGCTGATCGGCACCATGGGGGTGTTGATCCTCGGCGTTTCGTTTCAGGTGCTGCCGATGTTCTACATGACCCCGGCCTGTCCGACCAGGGCATCGCGGCGCATCCTGATCGGCCTGGCCCTCTCCATGCTGCTCCTTCCCGTGGCACTCCTGGTCGCCGGTGTCGAGAGCCTCTGGGTCTGGATCGCGGCCCTGCCCGGCGTGGCGGCAGGGATCGATTATGCCGTCACCATCCGGACCATGCTGCGGGAGAGGAGACGCAAGCTGATCGATCCCACCTTGCGGTTGTGGTGGTTCGGGTATGTGTGCGCCGCGCTTTCACTTGTCCTGCTGGCGGCATGGCCCGCCACCGAGGAGGGGGGGTGGCGGTTTTTCTTCGCGACGCTCCATGGTTTGGGATGGGTGACCCCGGTCATGATCGGTATGCTGCATAAAATCGTGCCGTTTCTGGTTTGGTTCCATCGCTTCAGCGCTCTGGCCGGATTGGTGGAGATCCCGATGATGGACGACCTCACCCCGGCGCGGGCGGTGGATGTTCAGGTGGGGCTGGTGATCGGCTCGGTGGTGGTCCTGCTGCTGGGGATTGCCACCGGGTGGGAACCGCTGCTGGTGCTGGCCGGGTGCGGCTGGATCGCAGTGGGGGCGATTCAACTGTATGCGTTGTGGTTCGCGTTGCGCATCAAGCCGCCCGAGGCGCCGGTCATGCCGGACTTCGCCAGTTTCTTCAAGGATATGCCCATCCCGCCCGCCCCTGTGAACCCCGTGCCGGGCTGTGAGTCAAGGGGTGGGGCGGAATCGATTGCCTTGCGCGGGCAGGGGGTGAATCCGATCTGCACGGTGCTGGCGAAGTTCTTGGAAACAACCCTGGTCTCTGCTATCATGGATATGCGGGGATTCATGGTCCCGCGTGCTGGAACGATTCCACCTGGGAGCGCGACATGACCGATAGCGTGACGTTGAACGATGTCTGGAAAGCCTTCATGGAGACCGATCGCCGCATGAAGGAGACCGATCGCCGCATGCAGGAGACCGACCAACAGTTGCGGGAGAGTGATCGGCAGTTTCAGGAGATCAAGCAGTATCTGAGCGGGTTGTTCGCGGAGACCGATCGCCGTATGAAGGAGACCGATCGCAAACTCGATCGATTGGGTGGGCGTCTGGGGGAGTTCGTCGAGGGATTGGTCGCTCCGGCCTGCAAGAGCCTGTTTGCCCAATGGGGGATCCCGGTGCATCAGGTCAGTCGGCGCGTGGAGGCGGATCTCCCCGGTGGTCGGCACATCGAGATCGACCTGTTCGTGGTCAACACCGACGCGGTGGCTCTGGTCGAGGTAAAAAGCAAACTCTCGGTGGATGATGTGCGCGAGCATCTGGAGCGTCTTGCCGAGTTCAAGAGCTTCTTTCCCCGCTACGCCGATTGTCGGGCTTATGGGGCGGTGGCGGCCATGGTGATCGAGGAGAATGTGCGTCGTTTCGCCATCCATCAGGGGCTGTTCGTGATCGAGCAGACCGGCGAGACCCTGCGCATGGCCAACGAGGCGGATTTCACCCCCCGGAGTTGGTAAACATTATTCCCCCAATCACCCCTCTCCAACCCGCAGTGGCGTCCGTTTGGCCCCCCAGGTGCCGGGCGCGCCGGCGAAGCGGCCCGGAATGGCGGTTTGGCAGTTCTGGCAGCAGCCGTCGGGGGTGAGCGCCCAGCGACCCAGTTGATAGCCGCGCCGTTCGATCAGCAACTCCCCGCACCGGGGACACCAGGTGCTCCCCCCGCGCCAGTCGTTGACATTGCCGGTGAACGCGAAACGCACGCCGTTTTCCAGCGCGATGCGGCGTGCCTTGAGCAGGGTTTCGAGGGGGGTGCGCGGCAGTTCGCGCATCTGCCAGTCCGGATGGAAGGCGGTGAAGTGGATCGGCACATCCGGCCCCATCTCCTCGGCCACCCAGCGGGTCAGGGCGTGGAGTTCCGCCTCCGAATCGTTGAGACCCGGAATCAGCAGCGTGGTCAGTTCCACCCAGACGTTGGTTTCCCGCGCCAGATATTTCAAGAGTTCCAACACCGGTTGCAGGTGACCACCGGTCAGTTTCCGGTAGAACGTCTCGGAGAACGACTTGAGATCCACATTGGCCGCGTCCATGTGCGAAAAGAACCAGGCCGCCGGTTCCGGATTCATGTAGCCGGCGGTGACCGCCACCGAGTGCACCCCGAGGGCCCGGCAGGCCAGCGCGGTATCCACTGCGTACTCCGCGAAGATCACCGGATCGTTGTAGGTATAGGCCACGCTCAGGCAACCGGCTTGCGCGGCGGCCTGGGCGATCATCTCCGGCGTGGCCTGCTCGGCGATGCGCTCCATGTGTCGTGACTTGCTGATGTCCCAGTTCTGACAGAACTTGCAGGCCAGGTTGCAGCCGGCGGTCCCGAAGGAGAGAATCGAGGTGCCGGGATGGAAGTGGTTCAACGGTTTTTTCTCGATCGGATCCACGCAAAAGCCGCTGGAGCGGCCATAGGTGGTCAGCAGCAGCCGATCGTCCTCACGGGCGCGCACGAAACAGAAGCCCCGTTGACCCTCGGCCAGTTCGCAGTGGCGCGGACAGAGTTCACAGACGATCTTGTCGTTCTCCAGCGTGCGCCAGAAACGGGTGGGTGTCATGGTGGTGTGGCTCCCGTGAGATCCTGGATTGAGTGTGTGGTGACATCATACCCGAGGAAGCATTGAATTCCTATTCCAACTGTGGCTTAATACGCTTTGCCTGCGCGGTTGGTATGCACGTCGCGGGGGGGTTCGACGAACTTTCAACGTCCAAGGAGTGATGCATGGAAAAACCCATTGATATCATCAAGCAGGCCCTGCGCAACGAGCTTCACGCTTCCGCGTTTTTCGCCAAGGCGGCGGAGTTGACGAAGGATGACGAGTCCAGAATGCTCTTTTTGGAGCTCGGTGGCATGGAGGACGATCACGCCGCCGCCCTGGTCGAACGGTTGAAGAGCGCGCCGTGTGCCAAGGACACGGATCTGCCGGCTTTGTTGAAGCAACTGGAGAGTTCTCCCGAACCGGTTCTGCCCGCCGCCGAGATGGTGATCATCGAGAATGGGGATCCCCGCGCGGTGTTGAGTCTGGCCATCGACCTGGAGAATCGCGCCATGCAGACCTATGCCCGCCTGGCCGAGGAGAGCACGGATCTGGAGATCAAGGGCTACTGTCTGGATCTGGCCAAGGAGGAGTTGAGTCACGCGTCGGCTTTGACCAGGCTCTTGCGCAGCCTGGACATGGACGAGGAAGACCGTCCGGGACTGTGATCGCGGGTCGGAAACATCATGTGGAAATCAAGAAGCCGGAGAGGTCTCCTTTCCGGCTTTTTTCATGCAAAAATTAACGGGTTGGTCTGTGGGAGGGTCACCTTTCGGGTCGGTAGGGCGGGTGGTAATCCAACACCAGTCGGCTCTCCCCGGCGGGTCGTTCAACCCCCTGAAAGGGATGATCCACCGTATGCGCCAAATCTTCCCCGTCAAGCAGCGACCTTGATCTTCGGCAGCATCGCACGCTCAACTCGCCACGGCAGGAGCGGCTGGAAATCCTCCAAGGTCTGAGCCGCCGGAAACTCCATCGGCCTGTTTCGAGAACCGGGCGCACGGTTGACCAACCCCGGACCCGGTGTGCCAGGAGGCCGGATGCCGTGGCTGGTGGTAGTCCATGCGATGGGATATGGCCTTCCGCCGCCTTTGAGACTATACTTGATGCGCTCAAGATCTGTTAGAGGCTGTTTGGCACAGGCCAAACAGCCGATGCGGGCCAGCCATGGCCCGCCAAATGGCGAGGCAATTTGAGCAGCACGCATCGATTTGTTCGATTCGTGCAGGTTTGGTGATGCCATTGATGGAATCACCAAACAGCCTCTTATGAACGGTGACGAGGGTGGTTTCGAGGGATGGGTGGCGGGATGACAATGGCGGGCAACGCGAAGCGTGTGGAGAAAAAGCGCGCGGATAGAACCAGGGCGCTGATCCGGAATCTGGTCATGCCCTCGCGTCCAGACCTGTTGTTGGAGGCGATGCGCGCCCAATCCGGCTTTGCCCCCGATCCATGGGCCGTGACCGCCTTGATCCTCGAAGACGTGGCCTTGGCGGCGGCGGTGTTGCGCGCGGCCAACCAGGAGCTTGAGGGCTGGAAACGTCGGGTCGCCTCCATCGAGGGGGCGGTGGCGTTGTTGGGTTTTGACCGGGTGCGCGCCATCGTCGCCGAGCAGTTCTTGAGCGCGTCGTTGGTGGCCCGCGAGGGCCCCATGCAGAGTCTGCGTCTGCGCGCCGTGGCCTCGGGGCGCCTGGCCGCCCGTCTGGCACGCCGTCTCCCCGAGGTGGCGCCCAACTGTCTCAATGGCTATCTCCCCGTCGTGGCCCCCGATGAGGCCTATACCGCCGGACTGCTGCACGATTGTGGTCTGATCGCCATGCTGCGTGCCTATCCGGATTATGCGCTCTTTTGTCGGCAGACCCATGGGCAGGGTGGGGTGGATCTGGTGTCCGCCGAGAACGGGCGCTATGGCACCAATCATACCCTGACCGGTTACTGGCTGTTGCGCTCCTGGAAGTTGCCGGAGTCGCTTTGTGACCTGGTGCTCGTGCATCACCGGGTTGAAGATTTCAACCGGCCCGGTCGCAAGGCCAGTGAACGGCGGCTGTTGGTGCTGCGGGCCATTCTCCATCTGGCTGCCTCGGTGTGCGGGGGGGAGACCCCTTCGGCCTGGCTGATCGCGCAAGAGCCCATCGCGACCTTTTTCGGGTTGGAAACCAGCCAGTTGGAACGGTTGCGCGCGGACGAGAGCGGCGATTGAGCAGGCAAGTTCCATGATTGGCTTGGATTTTCGTTTAGAAGTATGTTCTAATGCCCATCGACGGCCACATGGGCTGCAATCACTGCGTCAATGAGAAAGATCTGACTCTCTATATGGAGGATGTCATGGCACAAAAGAAGAAGGTCAAGAAGAAAGAGCAGCACAAATCCGAGGCCAAACAGCCCGCGGTTCTCCTGGATCCCCGCGTCGATGTGCTGGAAAAGCGGATCGCCAGCCTCGAGAAGCAGGTGAATCAGAAAATGGATCAGTTGGCCGAGCGCAACTCCGCCCTGTTGCGCAAGACCTCCGAGCAGATGCGCCAACTCTCCGATCGTCAGGCGGCCCTGCTGCGCTTGTCCACGGAACGTGAGGCACAACTCTCCGAGCGCAACTCCGCCTTGCTGCGCAAGGTCACCGACCAGATGGATCAACTCGCGGAGCGCAACTCCGCCATTCTGCGCAAGCTCAGTGGCGCCCCCGAGAAGGCCTAAGCCACCGACAAATGATCCCTCCGGAGTCCCGGAGAGGTGATTTCAACAACAGGATTCCGAAACAGAACCAAATTCGTTGTCGATCGATGAGGAGGCGACCATGGTGCCCACCTTGTCGATCGACGGACGCGTGATCATCCAAGGGGAGAGGGGCATGTTGAAAGAGGGGTGGTTTGGTTTGACTCGGCTGCGTTTCGTGGCGGGTGTTCTGTTGGTCATGGGTATCGCCGGCTGCGCGGCGACTCCCGAGTCGGCTCCACCGACGGACAAGGAGACGGTCGAGGCAGCGGCCAACGTGCCTCAACCCCAGGTTAAGGCTGCGGAAGTGCCCAAGGCTTCGGTCGAGGATCTGCCGATCATGCCTGCTGCCTGCAAGAGTTGTCCGTGCTGCAAGAAAGTCTGCGTGCCCGCGGATATGAAGGGCGGGAAATGCGCCCAGTGTGTCAAGAAGTGTGGTGCGAGCGCCAAGAATTGCGATTCGTGCGCCAAGATGAAGAAAAGCAAGAAATCCTGCAAGCCGGACGCCATGGCGGGCAAGGGGGGTGACAAATGCCCCTCCCAGGTCAAGTGCGATCACGCGGCCATGAAGGATGGCTGCTGCGCCAAGTGTGGCAAGGATGTGCGCAGTGGCAAGAAGTGCGAGTTGCCCGCCGGGATGCCCGCCGGGATGCCCGACATGATGGATCATCAGCATCACTGATGGGTTCGCCCACGGCGTGAATCCGGTTGGCATTGTCTGGGTGTGGATCAGGTGGACGGGATCGACCGGCTCGGTTGAACGAGACGATCGATCCCGTCTTTATGTTTGGGATCCGGGATGGGATCCTGGTCGGGAAGTGAATCGGACCAAGAAGGGACGCTATGATCATGGAAGCGAGATGCGTGAATGACGGGAGTGGGCTGGCACGACCCGGATTGTCGTTCGAGTTTTTTCCTCCGCGTCAGCCCGAGGGGGAAAAGTTGTTCTGGAACACGCTCGAAACGTTGATTCCCCACCGTCCGGATTTCGTCTCCATCACCTGCGGGGCTGGCGGCAGCCGCCAGAGCGGGAGTGGTGAGCTGGTGCGTCAGGTGCATGAGCGTACCGGACTGCACACCATGGCCCATCTGACCTGCGTGGGGGCCAGTCGGGCCGAACTGACCGAAATGCTGCGCTTTTATCAGGGGTGCGGCATTCCCTCGATTCTGGCCTTGCGTGGGGATCCGCCGCGCGGGGAGCCGCCGGGCGCCTTCGAGCGCGGCGCGTTTCGGCATGCCGAGCCGTTCGTGGCCTTTATCCGGGAGTATTTCCCCGAGTTTCGTCTGGGTGTGGCCGCCTATCCCGAGGGCCATCCCGAGACCGCGGACAAAGCACGGGATGAGCTGCATTTTCGGCGCAAGATCGAGGCTGGCGCTGATTTCGCGGTCACGCAGTTCTTTTTCGAGAACGAGGTCTATTTCCGCTTTGTCGCCTCGTGCCGTGATAAGGGCGTGAATGTCCCGATCTATCCGGGGATCATGCCGATAACCGATTATAAGCAGATCAAGCGGTTATCCGAGTTGTGCGGATCGGCGTTGCCGGTGTGGCTCACCTCGCGTTACGAGGCGATTCGGGATGATCCGGCGGCGATGTTGCGTACCGGCGTGGAGATCGCGGTGGCCCAGTGTCGGGATCTGTTGTTGCGCGGCGCGCCGGGATTGCACTTTTTCACCCTCAATCAATCGTTGGCGGTGCCGAGGATCCTTGAGGCGTTGGCCGGAGAGTTTTACGCCGGGTGAGGTGGTGTCGCCCAACGGTTCACGGGCATGCCGGTTTGGCTGCGCGTGAACCGTCGTGGGCGAGATTGAAATGAACCGGTATATGGTTTAGCAATATACCGGTTCATTTATTAAGGGCTCTTCTTCTCTTCTGGCGGGTTCAACAAGCTCTGTGCGGCCTGGGTCAGGTTTTCCGCCTGAAGCGGGGTCAGTTCCAGGGAGACCGGGCGTCCTGGCGGGCTGATCCAGGTATGCTTTTCATCCTTGTGCACCGGATAGACCCGTGCCTGATCCCCGGCGCCGAGGGTGATCGTGAGCCAGGCCTCCCCTTGACGCGGCGCATCCCCGCGATGGGCATCCTGGGTCAGCATCTCTTCGAGGGTGCTCCACGCCGAGTTGGTCCACACCCCCTCTTTCTTCTCCGCTTCCAGGGTTTTGCCCGCGCTCTCCAGTTTGATCCCGTTGATCTCCGCTTTGCTTGCCACCGGGCGCATGGCCACCAGGTCCATGGGGCTTTTGTCCAACTCCTCGATGATGTATCGGGGCAACGACAGGCCGTCCGGTTCCCCTGGACGCAGGGCCAGATTCTCTTCCTTGATTTTATAGATCGGTATGGTTTCGGTTTCGCCCTTGGCCGTGGTCAACGCGATGATCCAATCCGGATCGCCGGTGGGTGTGATCGTGCGGAACTGGGTGCCCGAGGAACTGGTCAAGGCGAAGCTCCAGGCGCGCAAGCGGTTGTCATCGGCGCGATCCTCCAGGGGGCGTTTCAGATCCCAGCGATCGTCGTTTGTTTTGGCGACCTGGATCGCGCCCTGGGATGGCCGTGTGACGGTGATGGCGGTCAGATCGATCGCCTGGGTTTTGGCCAGATGTTTGTCGCGCAGCATGTCGCTTTTTTGCAGAAGTTTGGTCAACTCCTTGTCATCGATCAGCACCACCGGCCCCTTTTCCCCCAGGGCCAGGTAGCGTTTCTTGGTGGCGGCGGGGGCGGTGCCCCCGACCAGGATCAATCGTTCGGCATGGTTGGCGTCTTGGACTTTCAGGCGTGCCGTTGGGGTGGTCAAGCCGAAGGCCGTGGCATCGGTGATGGTGTCGGTGATTTTCTTTTCATAGGATTTGGAGAGGATTTCGAGCAGGCCGAGTACGGCGTCGCTGCTGGTGCGCAGCGGGGTGGGTTTGGTGATTTGCCAGCCATTGTTCTCCTTGGCGATGGTGAACGTTTCGCCGGTGTTGTCGCGGAACTCCAGGGAGGTGACGGCTTCGGCGCGGATGGGGCTGATGGCGCGGGCCTCTTTGTCCGCGCTCTCCTTGGCGTTCTCCCGGGAGTCGGCCCACCAGAGCCCGCCGCCGGTCATGCCGAGAATGATCAGAAGAATCAGATTGTTGCGCCAGCCTGGGGACATGGGTGCCTCGTGATGGTTGATGAGGTTGTTGGATATTTTACGATCGAACCTCCGCCGGGGGCCGAGCCGGCCCCCGGTCCCCGGCGAACGTTTGATCCTGTCACTTACCGCCGCCGCCGCTTGAACCAAATGGCCGCGCCAATCGTCAACAACCCCACCGGCACCAAGACCACCAACCCCCAGAAGAGCAACAACGCCTGCTCGCCGGTCATGGTCAACCCGGCATCCTGCACCTCCTTGGGCTTGATGGCGATGAAATTCTCATCCTCGGCCAACCACCGGGCCATGTTGAGAAACAGATCCGCATTGCCCAACGCGCTCACATAGGCATCGGCCAGGAAATGGGAGTTGGCCGTCACCACCAAACGCCGCTTGTCGGCCTGAATCGCCGCACCGAACAGAATCGGCCCCTTGCGATCCTCGCCCGGCGTATACTCCACCTTGCCGCTGGTGAGATCGCCGGTCTCCAGCCAACCGCGTGTCGCACCCTCCAACAACCGGGTGCGCTGCTCCTTGCCATCGTTGGCCGCCGGCTCCAACTCCATGCCACCAGTATCCGGAAAGATGGTCGCGGCACTCATCCCCTTGGTGATCGAGTGCTCCGCCGGATAACGACTCACCAACGGCGTGGCCGCCGAACCGCCCAACATCTGCGCCGCCGGATCGACGGTCACCCCCGTGAGCATGGTGATGCCGTGGGGCTTGATGATCGACGCCAAACCGCTATCCCCCTCCGGGCCGAGCAGCAGCAACAACCGCCCACCGGCATCGTACCAGCTCTTCAAACGCAACGTCTCGATGGGCAAAAAGGGCTTGCGCGGCCCACCGACAATCACCACCGCCGTGTCATCCGGGATCTTCTCGGTCTCGGCCAGGTTGATCTCCTCGATCTGATACCCCTCACCCTTGAGCAGGGACTTGGCCTGGGTGTAGGCAAAACGGTCCTGACCGTTGCCGCTCTCGCGACCTTCGTTCAAGGGGTGCTCGCCGTGACCGGTCACGAACCGGATGGTCTTGGCGCTCCCCTTGGCCAGCCGGACCAAACCGTTGGTGATCGCCTCCTCGGTGGATTCGGTCACCTTTTCGCTTTTTTCACCACTCCGCAGGATCACCGTGCCATAAACCGCCACCTCGGCCTGACGCGCCGCCGCCGGATCCAGATCCGGATCCACGTAGCGGACGGTCAAGGCGGGGTTGGCAACCTGATATTTATCCATCAGATCCTGAATCTGCTGCTTGCGGTCGCCACGCTCCTGCACGTACACCGTCATGGTCAAGCCGTCCGGAAAGGAGGTGATGGCCTTGAGCGACTGTTCGGCCAGGGTGTGACGTCCGCCCTTGGTCCAGTCCCAACGGACTTGATATCGGTGGCTGGCATACGCGGCCAGACCCAGCAGAAGCGTCAGGATCAGACCCATGACGAAGTTCTGCGAACGGAGATTGAAACGGGTGGAACGGTCCATCTTCATGGTCTTCGGTCTCCTTGACGCCTCGTTCAACCCTGGATCCGCTCGGCCATCAACCGCTGCCGGGCAAAGAGCAGGCCGGAGGCGGACAACAGCACGAAGTAGATCAGATCCGCGCTGCTCACCACCCCCATGAGGAAGTTCTGGTAGTGGTTCATGAGCGAGAAGTAGGCAAGCATTTTATCCACCTGGCCACCGCTGGCATTGCCCATCCAGGAGAGAATCCAGAGCATGAGCAGAACACCAAAGGAGATCACCGCCGCGACATTGGGATTCTCCGTGGCGCTCGAGGCAGCCAGTCCCACGGCGCCAAAGGCGGCAGCCGTCAGGAACAGTCCGAGCAGACCCGCCAGAAACTGCCCGGTGTCCGGATTGCCGAAGGGGTAGAGGGTCAGGGGGGGGATCGCCAGCAATCCGATGGCGATGGCAAGAAACAGCAGCAGTCCCAGATATTTGCCCAGCACGATGGTCATCGGGGAGAGGGGGGATGAGGCCAGGGCCGGCCAGGTTCCCTGACGCTTCTCCTCGGCGATCAGTCGCATCGAGATCAACGGCATGAGCAGCAACATCAGGATGGCGGCATTGCCAAGCATCGGCGCGATGGTTCGCTCGGTCAGGGGCAGACCGCCGCGCATGCCGTAGGCTTGATACTCGACCATCTGGATCTGATAGCTCAACACCCCGGCATTGAACATGTAGGCGCAGATGGCGAACAACACCGCGAGCAGGGTCCAGGCCAAGGGCGAATGAAACAGGCCGCGAACCTCGCGGACGGCGATGGTGACGATGGCTCTCATGGGGTGGTCTCCTCGCCCTCTTCCGGGCGCTCCTCGCGGGTGGTCAGTTGCAGGAAGATCTCCTCCAGGGAGCCTCCCGCCGGGGTCAACTCGCGCAGATCCCAACCCTCGGACACGGAAAGACGCAACAGTTCCGGCACCGGATCGAACTCGGGCAGCGCGCCGATCAGCCAACCCTCGTCACGGGGATGGATGTCGGCCACCCCTGGCACCATGCGCAGCGCCTCGGGGGAGGGGAGGTTGCGCCAGCGGGCGAAGTGGATGCTCCTGCCGTGGGCCCGCTTTTCCAGGGCGTCGAGGGTGTCATCCGCGACGATGCGCCCCTGATGGATCACCGCCACCCGCTGACAGGTCATGCGCACTTCGGGGAGGATGTGGGTGGAGAGCAGCACCGAATGCTCGCCACCCAGTTCACGGATCAGGGCGCGGATCTCGCGGATCTGGATCGGATCGAGTCCCACGGTCGGCTCGTCGAGCACCACCACGTCCGGAGCGTGGACGATCGCCTGGGCGATGCCGGCGCGCTGCTTGAAACCTTTGGACAGGTTGCGCAGCAGTCGGTTCGCCACACCGGTCAGGCCGCATCGTTCCATGGCCCGGTTCACGGATTGCGTGAGCTTGGCTCGTGGCACGCGGCGCAGGGTGGCCAGATAATCCAGGTACTCCCGCACGGTCATCTCCCCGTAAATGGGAGGATTTTCTGGCAGGAAGCCGATTTTGGCCCGCGCCTCGACCGGATTTTCCAACACATCCACCCCGGCCACGGCGATGGTCCCTTCGCTTGGGGCGAGCAGGCCGCTCAACATGCGCATGGTGGTGGTCTTGCCTGCGCCGTTGGGGCCCAGGAAGCCGACCACCTCCCCGCGTCGTACCTCGAGGTCGATGCCATCGACCGCCGCGATGGGGCCGAAGCGTTTGCTGACCCCGGATATCCGGATCATGGTTTCGGTCATACGTTTTTTCCTTCGATGCTTCATGAAGCTGTCAGGGCGTGCGCGCCGGGTGCCGTGGTTCCCTCAAGAGCGGGCACGACACGGAGGATTCTCCCATCCGGTTCGAGGATATGCGGAGCGCTTTCATTAACTCCATATAGGCATCCCCAGGCCGGATGCAAGGGGAGTGCGCAAAGAATTTGTGCAGGGCAATGCCTGTTCATTAATCGGTTGCTGGTGGATTATTAGACAGTGGGGTGATTAATTTTTAGGCGTTGATAATGTCGCCTTGTGGACAAAAATTGATATTTATAATTTAAAATCAATTATTTAAATGATTTGTCGGAAATGGAACAAAGTTTGCGAAATTCAGCCGCAATGCCCAATTCGGGCCTGGTACGCTTCTTGGATTGAATGCACATCTAGTGGGGGAGAGGGTAAGGCCCATGCTTTCGAGAATCATTTTCGCGCTGTCGCTGCTCGTGCCCGCCGTGGGTTGGACAGCCGAGGCCGCGCCGGTCACGCTGAATCTGGCCAACACCGCCTGGCTTCTGACCGCCACCGCCCTGGTGCTCTTCATGACCCTGCCGGGCCTGGCGCTCTTTTATGGCGGGTTGGTGCGCACCAAGAATGTGTTGTCTTTGTTCATGCAGTGTTTTGCCATCACCTGTCTGGTGTCGCTGTTGTGGCTGGCCTATGGCTATGCCATCGCCTTCGGCGAGGGTGGCACGGTTCAGGCCATGATCGGCGGTCTGGACAAGGGGTTCATGATCGGTATCACCCCGGACACCCTGAAAGGGGATGTGCCCGAGACGGTCTTCTCCATGTTCCAACTCACCTTCGCGATCATCACCCCGGCCCTGGTGGTCGGCGGTTTCGCGGAGCGGATGCGATTTTCGGCGGTGCTGTGGTTCACCGGGCTCTGGCTGACCCTGGTCTATCTGCCTCTCTGCCACTGGGTGTGGGGTGGCGGGTGGCTCGCCACGATGGGATTCATGGACTTTGCCGGTGGATCGGTGGTACATATCAACGCGGGCATCGCCGCCCTGGTCGCGGCCATCCTCATCGGCAAACGGCGCGGTTTTCCCACCACGATGATGCCTCCGCACAACATGACCATGGTCTTCACCGGCGCCGCCATGCTCTGGGTCGGCTGGTTCGGCTTCAATGCCGGCAGCGCCCTGTCGGCCAATGGCTCGGCGGGCATGACCATGATGGCCACCCACATGGGCGCCGCCGCCGGATCCTTTGCCTGGATGACCGTCGAGTGGTTGCGCCATGGCAAGCCCAGCATCCTGGGCATCGTCACCGGCATGGTGGCGGGCCTGGGTACCGTCACCCCGGCCTCGGGCTACATCGGCCCCATGGGTGGGGTGATCATCGGTGGCATCGCCGGCGTGGTCTGCTATTTCGCCACCCAGGTGGTGAAACGCAAGCTCCAGATCGATGACTCCCTGGACGTGTCGCCGGTCCATGGCGTGGGTGGCGTGATCGGCACCCTCATGACCGCCATCTTCGCCTCCCCGGATTTCGGCGGCGTGGGCTACGCGGAAGGGATGAACATGGTCTCCCAGCTCGGCGTGCAACTGGTGGGCGTGGTGGCCACCCTGCTCTGGAGCGGCGTGTTGACCCTCGTCATCTTCAAGGCGATCGATGCCTTTGTCGGACTGCGCGTCTCCAGGGACGAGGAGACCGAAGGTCTGGACTTGGTGCTCCACGACGAAAGAGGCTACAATCTGGAGTAATGCCTGCCCGTGACGTTGTGCCCGCCCGGCGCGATGTCACGATGTTTTTATTACGCTCGGTTTTTATGTTCGACATCCACCCCAAGTAACGAGAGGTTGAGACCCCATGTCTGATCAAGACGCGATTCGCAATGTGATGGCCATGCTGGAGACCCACGATGTCCGCTTCGTGGACTTCCGCTTCACCGATTTCCACGGCAAGTGGCAGCACATCTCCACCCCGGCCAAGATGCTCACCGAGGAGGTCTTCGAAACCGGCTTCGGTTTTGACGGCTCCTCCATCGCCGGTTGGTGCGAGATCAACCAGTCGGACATGGTTTACAAGCCGGATGCCAGCACCGCGGTCATGGATCCCTTCACCGATGTCCCCACCCTGATCCTCATCTGCGACATCGTGGATCCCTTCACCGGTGAGGGCTACAGCCGCGACCCCCGCGCCGTGGCCAAACGCGCCGCCGCCTTCCTCAAGTACACCGGCATCGGCGACACGGCCTATCTCGGGCCAGAGGCGGAGTTCTTCATCTTCGACTCCGTGCGTTACACCTCGCGCATCAACAAGGTCTCCGTGGAGATCGACTCCATCGAGGGCGCCTGGAACACCGATACCGAGTACGAGGAAGGGAACACCGGTCACCGTCCCGGCATCAAGGGCGGCTACTTCCCGGTTCCGCCGGTCGATTCCTACCAGGATATGCGCTCCGAGATGTGCATGCTGATGGAAGAGATGGGCCTGAACATCGAGTTCCACCACCACGAAGTGGCCACCGCCGGTCAGTGCGAAATCGACATGCGCTTCTCGGATCTGGTC
>JADGAY010000236.1 GCA_015231775.1 Magnetococcales bacterium
GCAGCGTTTTTTCGCAAAAGGCGCGAAAAAACGCTTTTTTGTAGAGCGCGCTAAAGACATAAAGACAAAACCTAAAGACAAAACCCTGGGAGAGGAATCTCCCAGACGCTCTCTTTTTTTTTAATCGTAAAATCAAATCATTCAAGATTGCAGGGGGCTTCCCCTCCTCAACGCCGCTTTCGCTCCCTCTCCCCCTCCTCGGGCACACGCTTGACCTCGATCTTGCGCGCCTGCTTCAACTCTTCGCGGGCGATCGCCTGCTCGGTGGATCCGTTCGGCAACAGACGGATCGCCTCCTGAAAGTGCCACAGGGCGTTGTTGCGCTCCAGAATCAGGGCGTTGTAACGGCCCATGGCCAGATGTCCCTCGCCGGCATGCCCGGCATCGCTCTCGACCAGACCCAACAGATACCAGTACCGCGGCTCGTCTGGATCCTTGGAGGCGAGCTTGCGCAGGATGCGGATCGCCTCTCGCGGCTTCTTCAGCTCCTTGAAGGCAAATGCCTGGCGAAAAAGGAGATCCGGCTGTTCGGGCAGCTTTTGGCTCGCCTCCTCGAAATCCTTCGCCGCCTCCGCGAAAAGACCGAGCTCGGTGCGCGTCACGCCGCGATGGCGCAACAGATAGGGATCCCCCGGATGGTTCTTGAGCAGCTTGTTCCAGAGCGCCTCGGCCTCGGGTAGCCTTCCGGCGGCGCGCAGGGACTCGGCCAACCCCTGCTCCAGGGCCAGATCGTTCGGTTCCAACCGCAGACGGGATTGAAACCGGACGATGCTCTCCTCCGGGTATTCGTTGGATTCGGCCTCAAGCACGCTCCTGGCCCGCGCCAGCAGGAGATTCTCCTCCACATCCCCGGCGCGTGGCGTGGAACGCGGCTCCTCGGCGGCCATGCGCTTGGAGTCGAGCAGACGTTCGGTGGTGATCGGATGGGTCAGGAGATAGGGGGGCGGCAGGGTGGAGATGCGCTGCTGCTGCACCAGTCGATTCATGAAACTGGCCAGCCCCTCGGGGTTGAATCCGGTCTTGGCCAGCAAAGAGACGGCAATCCGATCGGATTGGGACTCCTTGTTGCGGATCGCCTCGAGCATGTCGAGTTGCGCGGAACCGGCCCCGCCGCTGATCACCGCTTGACCGACCTGTCCGTTGCGGGAGGCCATGGCCGCGATCAGACCAGCGGCGGCGGAAATCATCGTCTGGATCGACAACCGCTTGGTGAGCGACTCGAGCTGCATATGGTGACCCGCCTTGAGATGGCCGATCTCATGCGCCATCACCCCGGCCAGCTCGTCGCGATCTTTCACCGCCAGCAGCAGACCGCTGTTGAAGACGATGTTGCGGTTGGGCAGGGCAAAGGCGTTGAGGGCCGGGTTGAGCACCACATGGAAACGTACCTCCTCGGGCGGGAGATCCGCCGCCCGCGCCAGGGGTTCGCCCAGACGGCGCAGGATTTCAGTGGTCTCCGGACCCACGGCCAGGACGATCAGATCCCTTTCCCGTGCGGTGGCCGGGGTGGCCAGGGCCAGGAGCGCGGCCAGGGCGAGGGCCGAAAGCAGGGCGCGCGTCAGGGGTTTGATGGTGGGCATGATAGTTGCAAAAACCCATTGATAGAGAGCATGATGAGTTGTGATAACGATTCACGCCATCAGTCTGCGACAACCGGGCGCGAATGGCGAGTCCCAATCGCGCGCTGAAATGATTTTTCTGCCGGGCCCCGCCGGTTGGCGCGGTCCTTGATTTGGCTAGGGAGAGTCCTGATAAGGTGGGGAATCGTTTTTCGCGTTTGGAGGAGCTGCGCGGCCTCCAGGAGGAGGCGGCGGGTCAGGCCTTCGCGCGCACCCTGGTGCGCATCGAGGAGTTGACGCGTCACATTGTCGAGTTGGACCGTCAGACCGCCGAGGAGCAGCGTGCCGCCATCGAGGCGTTGGCCGATGCCGGCACCGATCGAACCGACGCGGGATTGATGCAGTCGTTTCTGGCCGGTCAGGTGTGGCGGCGGCAGCGGTTGGAGCACATGCTGCAGCGGGCCCGCCACGACTCCGATCAGGCGCGCGTGGCCTGGCACGAAGCGCGCACCCGCTTGCAACAGTCGGAGAAGCTGGCCGAGAAAGAGGGCGCGCGCTTGAAACACGAGGCAAAGCGTCAAGAGATCAAGGAGTTGGATTTTGTGGCAATCAACCGGATGGGGCGTGATCCCTCTGGACAGTATCAAACAAGGAGGAATTTGGCGTGAACATGACCAGGCGTACCCGTTGGATCGTGAGTATCGCGGCGTTGTTCGTCGTATTGATCGCCGGAGCGGTTCCGGCCTGGGTCGCGGACCACGAGGAGAAGGCCAAGACCAGCAAAGCCGCGGATACCGGTTTGATCCGGGATCCGATCGCGCTTCTGGAGTCGCTGGAGAAGCGGCGTCTGGCCATGGACGAACGCGAAAAGATGTTGGAGCTGCGCGAGGCCGACCTCAAGCGGCTCGAGGAGAAGATGCAAAAGCGCATCACCGCCCTGGAGCAGTTGCGTGATACCATCCGCGCCGATCTGGATCGCGAGAAGGAGGCCGATGATGGCAACATCAAGCGATTGGCCAAAATCTACTCCGGCATGAAACCCAAGCAGGCCGCCGCGAGCCTGATGGCCATGGATCGCGAAACCGCGGTCAAGGCGCTCAAGGCGGTGCCCGAGAAGGTGGCGGCCAAGATCTTGAATCGCATGGATATCGCCGACGCGGTGCAGCTCTCCGAGGCCATCGGCGTGCCGATGGCCGCCCGGCGCGGCGTGGAGCAGGACGAGGCCCCGCAAGCGGCCTCCAAGGGAGCCGGCGCGCCTCAACCGCAAGAGAGCGCACCCATGATGGCACCGTCCATGCCCGACAAGAGCGTCAAAAACGCCAAGCTCCCGCCGCCCCAGGGCGCCCCGACCCAGCAGGCCTTCTGACGGCGTGAACGGGGGATTTCCCCCGGATCCCGACCGATTGACGCGGCCCGCGAAAAAGGAACTAATCCTGACCACGCGGGCCGCCGATACATCCCTTCAAGCGGTGACGCGCCGGGCCGACGGAACGGCGGGGGAGAGAAAAAATCAAGCAAAAAGATTAAACTCCCCAAGGCGAACAACCGATCAATGCAGTAAATAGCAGCACGGGGTTGAGATCCACTTCACCCCACATTACCTCGGCACTCCCTGACGGGATTTCCAAGGTAACGCCACCGGTTCAGGATGAACCGGTCCGCGATCCGCAAGGGTCGCGAAAAGGGCGGGGTTGGCCCTTGAAATGAACAACCCATCTCCAGTCAGGGACGATCACGATACGGCGACCAGGAATGGTACCGGCTCAGGAGGAGACACATCATGACTTACCTCTGCCTTGCATCACCCGCTCCCTTGGCCGCCATCTGGCCTGATCGCACATCCAGACCTCGTGTTCTGACTGACAACGCATCCTGACTCAGGATTCCCCTTGCCGCGCTTTCGCGTGGCGACGAGCGGATCCCGTGCCGGCCTCGACCGGAAGGATGCGGCGTGTGAAAATTGGCTTCTTGCGCCGCCGGCGTTTCTGGAACGTGGACTCCCATCCAGGGAGCGCCACGGGTGGGGTTCGCCCCCCATCATGCCAGTGCGTTAAGCCGTCGCGGTGCATGGAGATGCCAGGCTCGGACCGGCCTGCTTGCGAATGATCGGTTCAATTGTGCACCAGGGAAGGGTGATATCAGGCGATCTCTGTGTTGAGATCGGTTCAGGGAGGATTATAACATGTATCTTTCTATCTCCACCAATCTTTTTGCCATCAACGCCCAACGCAACCTGATGCGTTCGACGAACGCCCTGGGCACCACCTATCAGCGCCTCTCCTCGGGATTGCGCATCAACAGCGCC
>JADGAY010000237.1 GCA_015231775.1 Magnetococcales bacterium
ATCGTAGCGTTGCCCGTCCAGGTAGACCAGAGAGGCGATCAGGGGGAGCAGGGCGAGCAGCAAGATACGGGCGCGGCGGACAGAGGTGGTGGTGGTGGGGACGATGATCTGGGAGTTGGACATCTGGTAAAATCCCGTTTAGATTCATGACCCTGACGTTTACGGGGTCCAGGGGCCAGTGGCCCCTGGTGGGGTTCGGGGCAAAGCCCTGAGGTGTTGAATTTTCTTTTATTTTATACGACTTTTTTCTTTCGCGCACTTTTCACGATAAGCTTTTTTTCGCGCCTTTTGCGAAAAAACGCGCAAGCGCGCGGTCTTATGTGCCCTGACGCGTTGCCGGTTTTGGGCAACGCGTCAGGGCGAATTGCTCGCGGCACCTAGCCGCCTTCGGCGACCTGTTCCGGTTCTGGCAAGGGTTCCAATGAGGTGTTTTGCACAAACCGCAAAACACCTCATTGGAACCAAGGCTGCGCGCAGCGTTTTTCACAAAAAACGTGAAAAACGCTTTTTTGTAGAGCGCGCTAAAGTCAAAAAAAAGTCAAAAAATCAAAAAGACAAAGACAAAAACAAAGTCAAAATCAAAACCTCGGAGACTCCGTCTCCGAACCTCTGCCGGGGGCCTTCGGCCCCCCGTCCCCCGCGACAGTTGACGGCATGCCGCCCTCACATGCGCTTGCGCCTTCCCCTCTTCAGACTCGCCTCGGCCCGCCCGAGTTCCCGCCCCAAATACAACGCATGACCAATCTCCGACAACGCACAATCCCGCACCAACTGCCGCTCCAACGCCTCGGCACTCATCCCGGTATATCGATGCAACCGCTGCCCCTCAAAACGGTGCTCCACCACGATCTCCCCCATATCCGGATCCACCGAGATCACAAAATCCCCATGGGAATCCTGACAAAAACCATCCCCCTCATCCTGCTCACGATTGCGGAAATCGTGTATCCCACGGGCCCGCTCCAAACCACCCCCACCCGGATCAATACTGATCGAATGGCTGATCACCGTCAACGCGCCAGACCGCAAACCACTCTCCGCGCACAAAAAAGCCTGAATGGCCATCAATCCGTGCACATTCATCAACCACGCCTGCAAAGCGTTATGGGTGCGAAACTGCGCGGTCAAGGTCAAAAGCCCCTCGAAACGACGCGCGAACAACGACACCAGACACGGATGACCCGGCGCGTCCGATAACAAATCCCGCCCGGTGTCCCACAAGGCAATGAAGGCGTGCCGAGAGTCCGGCTCGCCACGCAACATCGCCCCGGCCCGACTCAGCGCGTCATGGTCGCTCGTCCCGAAATGACCGCGTAACCGGTTTCCATAGCCATAGTGCTGGTCCGGTGGCAAACGCGGATCCAGAATCGCCCGCCGGTAACGCTCGAACGCCTCGGGATCAAACCCGTGTTCACGCAACAACGCATCTGATTCGAATACCGGTTCACGCACAACCACCTTGATGTTCTGCAACTCCCACCGCTCCCCCTTGCCAGGCAGGGTCACCCGATGGCCAAAACGATAAAGACGGTGGATCACCTCCTTCCAGGCCGCCAATGGGGTATCCGCCAGGATCTGATGACCGCGCGGATCCGACGGGTAACGCGTCACCTCGAAGGTCGGCATCGCCACCTCGCGACGCTCGAGCACAACCGGACTCACGGGGCCCAAGGTGGCGAAAAACTCCCGAACACTCCCATCGCTCGCCTCCTCCCCCGGTTTGCCCAGATCGACCAGACGCAACGGGTGCTGGAAATCCTCGGGTTTCACCCCATCGTCAAGCTTGTGGTTGGTGCCGATGATCCGGTGAACCACCCGTCCCAACAGCAGGGTCTCCTCCAGACCGCGTTGAAAAAATCCCAACAAACTCTCCCGCGACCCGCCCAGATCCACCCCCAACAGGCCGAGATGATGGATCTGGGGGTTGTACAGGAGATTGCGCAACAATTCCGGCAACCCCTCGCCATACAAGGTTCCAATCACCGCGATCCGGGAACTATCCACCCCCAGATCCACCCCCAGACGCGCCAAATGATCGCGCACCACCCGCACCGGCGACCACAGGGTGACGATGCCCACATCCCCGTGGGGATTCACCATCGTCAGACGCTCCCGATAATGCAGGGGAATGAACGCCATGGAGCCGAACCTCACCGGGAAGGGTCGGCGCGTGACATGCGCATACCCGTTGATACGCCACACCAACCGATCACAATGTCATTTCGTGGATGACAACCCATGATTGAACCCCCTTTTCCTCCAGCCGAACCGTTGTAAAATTTGCAAATTCCACTTGCCGGGAATGCCTGATTCAGTTATGCTGATTATTGATTGAAATCAATCATGATATCAAACAAACTTATTGCCATGGGATGGTTCTCATCCAACATGAATTCCAGCACGACACCATTCCGTCACTCGTTCGCATGGCAACGGCTTCTCCAACACCTGGCCGTGCATTCGATCAGCTTCCGCATCCTGGCGGCGGTCAGCATCATCGGCACCCTGGCCCTGGCCTCCCTCGGCGCCCTGCTGATCCGCGACATGGAGAAGAACCTGTTCAGGCAAAACGAAAATACCATTCTCACCCTGGCCGAACATGCTGGTCAAGGTCTGCAAACCATCATGCTGGCCGGCTACTCCGACATTGCGCGGGGCTATTCCGACAATCTGCGCAAAGTCCCTGGATTGCTGGCCTTTCGCATTCTCAACCGCCATGGCCGCGAGGCGTTCCGGCCCGAGGGTGAACCGGCCTACGAGGCGAACGGCTCGATTCTGACCGCCTTCCAGCAGGCCATCCAGACCAAAAAACCGGCCTCGTTCACCGAATCCGAAGCCGATGGCCCGCAACGTACCCTGATGATGCCCCTGCTCAACGCCGAACCCTGTCACGCCTGTCATGGGGATGATCACGAGGTGCGCGGAGTCTTTCAACTCACCGTCTCCCTGGTGGAGATGGAACGGGAGATCTCGGCGGCGCGCAACCAGGCGATACTGGGCACCATCGGCGCGGTGGGACTGTTTCTTGGGTTTCTCGGCTGGTATCTGGCCCGGTCGCTGCGCAACCCGCTGCAACGGGTCAGTAACGCCATCGAGGAGGTGGCCGGCGGCAATCTGATCAGCCGCATCGACGCCTCGGGTCGCGACGAAATCGCCACCATCGCCCGACATGTCAACCAGCTCAAGGAGAAGCTGGTCGATACCATCCGCATGATCAACCTCCAATCCGGCGGCATCACCGCCTTCATCCGCGAGGTGTTGAAACTCCGTGCCGCCATCGGCGCCGACACCTCCGGAATCCGCCACCTCTCCGGCGAGGTCTCGGAAGAGAACGACCGCCTGGCCTCCGAGATCCACCACATGACGCAACTGCTCCATCAGTCGCTGGAAAACATCACCGCCATCGCCGATGCCGCCGGAAAGGTGGCGGATGATATTCACGTCACGGCCCGAAACGCGGATGATGCCAGCCAGAATGTCACCACCATGGCCGAAGCCGCCGAGGAGATGACCGCCAACCTCGACGAGGTGAACAACAGCCTGGATCAGGTGAGCCATTCGGTAACGCGGGTGGCGCGCGCCATCGCGGAGATGACCAACTCCCTGGCCACGGTCGGACAGCGCTGCGAGATCGCCAACGAATCCTCCCGCACCGCCCACGAACATGCCCAGCAAACCTTCTTGGCCGTGGATGAACTCTCCAATCTGGCCAACGAAATCGGCACCGTGGTGGGCATGATCCAGGCGATCGCCGAACAGACCAACATGCTGGCCCTGAATGCCGCCATCGAGGCCGCCGGTGCCGGCGAGGCCGGCAAGGGGTTTGCCGTGGTGGCCAACGAGGTCAAGGCC
>JADGAY010000238.1 GCA_015231775.1 Magnetococcales bacterium
TCACGTTCGTCAAACGATCCCATCTTGGCCGATCATGCGGTCATCTTGTCTCTCTGAGCCACGCCGCGGAAACGACGGCCCATGCGATCGAAAAAATTCGTTACAATCTTTTACACTATGAATGACGTTTCACTAACAAGAAAATTTATCGGCAATTAATTTTTCCTTGCTTTTGCGGTAAACTCCCCCCTATCTTCGACCGATCTTCTATATCAAGATGGGGGGAGAACCTCCTCCCCACCCTGCTCCATGGAGCGCCGTTCAACGGCTTCATGGGGGTAAGTAGCGCGAACTTACAAAAGAAGGAGGCCGGCATGAATCAGAACGCTCAACCGTTGGTAAGCAGTCGAGGCCTGATCATCCTGGGAGCCATGCTCATCATGGGATTCACCATCCATGGCATCCTGGACAACCCTGGCGAGTTGATTCGCAACGACCCGCAATTCGGACCCGTCGTCGCCGCCAGTCGCATCATCGTCCCATTGTTCATCTCCCTGGGGTTCATCCATCTGTTGGCAAACATCACCAAGTGCAAGGCGTGTGGCAAGATCCGCTTCTGGAGAAAACGTTCCACCTCCTAGCCACGCACCCCCGGATCAGGGCGCGATTCGACCCCTCGTGCGAATCGCGCACCCTCCGAACCCAGCCCGAGGATACCCACGAACGCTCTCCATGTACGTAACCCCCGCACAGAAAAAAGCGCTTCAAGCCATTGGGGAACGACGCGCCGTCAAGTTGCACCTGGGCACCCTCGCCTCGCTCAAATCGCGGGGATGGATTCAGTTGGCCCTCAACGACGCCCCCATGGCCATGGCGATCAGTTATGATCTGACCCAACTCGGCCAACAGGCCCTCGATCCCCACGCCACCTCCAAGGCGGCGAACAAAAAGGCCACCAGCCCCATCGGACTCGAGGCGGAAACCTGCGAGGAGTGCGGCGGCTCCGGACGTATGCTGGTGCTCGACGAGCAGGAATTGTCCGACCCCTGCCCCTGGTGTCAGGGCAGCGGACGCATCTCCAGCATGCTCACGGCCAACACCTGGCGCGATCTCGTCTGATCCGTCCCTGGGCGACTTCCAGGTATTCCCCCGTCCTTGATTCCACGGATCGAACTGGCACGAAAAACGCTTGTCCGTCTTCGCCCATACCAGTATTCTGACAGCGCATGGGCCTGTGACTTGGCATGATAGGGGGAGATCCCCCTCACCCCCGACCGTGGAACGCCCGAAAAGGCGCCACATACGATCGGTTCGCGGAGATGACGCATGGAAGAAGAGAAGAGTGGTGGTGATGGCGTCGAACGCTCCGAGGGATCCGCATCCAAAAAGGGTGGCGGAGCATCCGGTGGCGGCAACAAGGCCAAAATGATCTCGGTGGTGGTCGGTGTGGTGGTGCTGCTGGTGGCGATGATCCAGTTCACGCGCATGTCGCAACGGCAGATGCGTGCCCTGGAACTGGAGATCATGCTGGAACAGGATCGCGCCCAGGAGGCATTTCGGGAAAAAGCCAAACAAAAACGCTACGATACCCGCGAGAACAACCGGCAGGCCGAAATGCTGGAGTCGCAGTTCAAACCCATCGATCAGACCGGGCATCCGCGCTAACCCTGATCCGACCCCTGCCCTTGCCGGATCCAGGTTAAAAAGTCGTCAAACAGGTTGAACCCTGGAGGGGTCCATCTCAGAACGGACCTCAACGGGTCACAATCGTCAAATCCCGATCCCCGGCCTCACGGGTGCATTTGCCGATCCACGCCGCCCGCGCGCTCGTAACCTGCAAATCAAACCGCATGCCGGGTGGAATCCAGATCTGCCGCATCCCCTGGGCGTCAATGTGTCCACACACGCTCATGCCATGGAAGGGCGAATCTGGACGCGCATCCTGGATGGTGACACGCAGATCACCCTCGATCACCCGCCACAACCATCCCGCTTCCGACGCATCCGGCATGGAGAGGCTCTGCCCGCTCACGGCACGGTATTGGCTCTCGTGGACAAAATCCACCTCCACGCCCACGCCAGACCGAAAATCCCGTTGATTGAAACTCTCCTGGAAGAACCCCCGGGCATCACCAAAAATCTGGGGATCGATCCACGCCACGCCGGGCAGTTCGGTTGTCGTCACTCGAATCGGCATGGAGGCACCCCTAGCGCAACAGACCCAACAGATACTGGCCATACCCGCTCTTGGCCAGCGGTTCGGCCAAAGCGCGCAGCTCGTCGGGATGGATCCAGCGGTTGAGGAGGGCGATCTCCTCCAGACAGGCGACCATCAACCCCTGACGTTTCTGCAAGGTGGCGATGAAGCTGGCCGCATCCAACAGGCTGTCATGGGTGCCGGTATCCAACCAGGCGTAGCCGCGTCCCAGGATCTCCACCGACAGCTCCCCTTGCTCCAGATAGCGCCGGTTGACATCGGTGATCTCGAGTTCGCCGCGAGCCGAGGGGCGAATAGAGGCGGCGATGTCGCACACCTGTTCGTCGTAAAAATAGAGCCCGGTCACGGCATGATGGCTCTTGGGCTGTTTGGGTTTCTCCTCGATGCTGATCGCCCGTCCTTCCGCGTCGAACGCCACCACGCCATACCGCTCCGGATCCAGAACCCGATAGGCAAAGACCGAGGCCCCACGCGGACGGGCATGGGCATGCCGCAACTGTTTCACCAGGTCATGACCGTAGAAGATGTTGTCACCGAGCACCAGGGCGCTCGGTTGACCGTCCACGAACTCGCGACCGATGATGAAGGCCTGGGCCAGTCCGTCCGGCGAGGGTTGCACCGCATAACGAATGGACATCCCCCACTGCGTGCCGTCCCCCAACAACTCCTCGAAACGGGGGGTATCCTGGGGCGTGGAGATCACCAGCACCTCGCGAATACCCGCCAGCATCAGGGTGCTCAAGGGGTAATAGATCATCGGCTTGTCGTAGATGGGCATGAGCTGCTTGGAGATGGCGCGCGTCACCGGATAGAGCCGGGTACCCGAGCCTCCGGCCAGGATGATCCCCTTGCGACGTACCTCATCCGAATATTTCTTGCCCATCTCCATTCACCCTCCGTCTGAGACCCATTTCGGCACCAATCCCCGGTATCCACCCCCTGCCACCGGCTTACATTAATGATGGGGGCGGATCATTTCAATGGATATTGTGTTTTACCCCTAAACAAAATACCCTGATCCACATGCACTGGATTCACCCCATGGAATCCGACCAGAAAATGCCATACCAACCTGTAACGACCTGGAGAAAACCATTATGTGTGAGCACCTCTGTTCCCGTCGCGACATGCTCGCTGGGGTGGCCGTTGGTTTGGGCGCCCTCACCTTGCCCCGATTCGCGTTGGCCGGCGGCAAAGGCCCAGGCATGAGCCCGGACGAGGCCCTGAAACTCCTCAAGGAGGGACATGCCCGCTTCCTGGCTGGCAAGGCGGAACGGCCCAATCTCACCCCGGCGCGCATTGCCGAAACCTTTTCCAAGGGTCAAACCCCCTTCGTGACGATCATCGCCTGTTCCGACTCCCGGGTGCCGGTGGAGCATGTGTTCGATCGCGGCATCGGGGATCTGTTCGTGATCCGGGTGGCGGGCAACGTGGCCGACACCGACGAGATCGGCACCGCCGAATACGGCGCCGGTCATCTGCACACGCCGTTGATCCTGGTGCTGGGCCACACCAAGTGCGGCGCGGTCACGGCAGTGGTCGAGGGGGCCAAGGTGGGGGGCAGCATCCCGAAACTGGTGGACAACATCATCCCCGCCGCCGAGCGTTCCAAGGCCAAGGGTCTCAAGGGCGAGGAACTGCTTCTGGACGCGATCCGCGAGAACGTCAGCCAATCGATCCAGGA
>JADGAY010000037.1 GCA_015231775.1 Magnetococcales bacterium
TACCGGAACTTCCAACCCTTTCGCCTTCCCAACCGGCGACCTCAGGCGACCTTCACCTGAATGGCGCGGGGTTTGGCCTCTTCGCGTTTCGGCAGCATCACCTCGAGCACCCCATTCTTGTAGCTGGCCTGAATGGCCGTGATGTCCGTGGTATTCGGGAGCTGGAAGGTACGGCTGAACCGTCCATAGGCCCGTTCGACGCGGTGATAGTTCTCCTGGTTCTTCTCGTCTTCGAACTTGCGCTCCCCGGCGATGGTCAGGCGTCCGTTGTCCACGTTGACGGTGATGTCCTTCTGCTCCATGCCCGGCACATCGGCCTTGATCAGGATGTGCTGCTCATCCTCGCGGATATCCACCCGCAGGGGCCACTGGGTCATCATGCCGTTCGAATCATCCAGATCGCGCTCGAAGAGACGATTGATCTCGTGCTGGAGCGAACGGAAATTACGAAAGGGGTCATAGCTGATCATGGCGGCCATTTTATGTTCTCCACTGGTTACTTGATGGTGATTGTTTCATGATCATGTCGATCATGGGTTCGATCTTGATCATCAGGTAAGTGGTGTGGCAGGCAGTTTCAAGAGGCGGGATGCATTTTTTTCGTGGCAGGGGTGGTGGCTGAAAAAGGGCTGAAGGACAAAAAAAACCGGGGAGAGTCTCCCCGGTTTTGGTTCCAGCCACCGTTATGTGAAATGTGCGCTTGGTGATCCCATCCCTGGAACCACCAAGCGCACCCGGTTCAACTCCATTCGCACCGGGTTCTCGTCAAGGCCGCGCACCTGGGCTGTCCATGGCCATCGTTGGCTGTCGGGCATGACCGACAGCCATCTGGAAGGGCGTCAGTCTTTGATCTTGGTTTTCTCGATGAATTGCTGTACGTTCTTCTCCAGGAAGACCTTCAGCTCTTTCTGACCCTGGGTCAGGATCTCCATGGCGCGCATGGTGTTCTCGCGCATGTCCTTGGCGATTTCGGAGGCGATTTCGGTCTGGGCGGCCAACAGCTCCTTCGGAGATTTGGCACCGGCCAGTTGATCCAACTGACGCGCACCGGTGGTGTTGAACTCCTCGATGGAGTCGAGCTGATGACGGGCCAGCTCACGCACCGTGTTGTCGTTGATCTTCTGCAACTCGGTGATCGAATCGAGCATCATTCGGGTCATGTCAGTCATTTTTTTGGTGATTTTGTCGCTATTCATGTCCGTGTCCTCATGGTATGGAGAGTGGGTACGGTGGAGTCGCGCTGGAAGCGAAAGTTTATGTTGCAGTGCAACATGAGCGTAAGATAGTGTCTCCCAGGGTGCGCGTCAAGTCTTTTTTGTCAAAAATCGGAAATTTTGTTTCGAGTCGGAAGCACGTAATGGAGTGGGTGCATGGCGGGTGATGGAAAAGAGGTGATTCCGGTGAATCTGGAACTGCTCTCCAGCGACAATCACGTTGGGATGATGCTGGTATGTGGTTTGGCCATGCTGGGCAATGGGGTGAGTGCGTGGATGGGGTGGGGGTCTCTTTTGGAGCCGTCCCATTGGCTGGCCGGGGTATTGCGACCGTTTTTCTTGGGTTTTGGGGGGTTATTGATCGTTCTTGCCGTGCGGCGTCTGTTGATTCCCGGTTGTCGGGCCGTGGTGCGGATCAATTTCGGTGGGATTCACGACATTCGGCTGATGGTGGCGCCGTTGCGTTGGTCGTTCATCGTCGAGGCGCGTCAACCGCCAGGTATTTTGAAATACCTGTTACGTGGCGTGGTGTTGGGGTTGCATCCCGACTATGAGCCGGCGGGCAATGAAACCATCTGGGCACAGGTGTTTCATGTCACCTGTCGGTTGCGTGGCAAGCACATTTTGTTCGTCGAGTGTGGCACCCTGGATCATGGGCCGGAGGAGACGTTGGCGGTGATTCGGACCCATCTGCGGGCGCGGCAGGAGGTGCCGGTCAAGAAGCGGTAGGGGGAGCGCGTTATTTCCCACGCTCTTGATCCATCTGGCCAATCGGAAGAAAGCCTCATGACCAGTAAGGCAACTTCGGTTTCTTGCAATTCACCCTATGAACCAATAGGTTCGCACATGCAATCACCTGCAACTGCCGGATCCTAAGGATGATGGGGGGAGTTTCCCTTCATCCAGACTGCCTGTCCAACACCAGCGAAAAGAACAGCTCCGCCTCGGCCTGGGAGCCATCCCCATCATGACGCGCGCCGGGATGAACCCGCAAACCGTACCAGGCCCGCTTGCGGTGATAACAGGCCAGCAAACGTTCGGCATGCCGGGGAAATTCGTTGACCGGATCATACAGATCCTGAATCAGGAACAGAGGCGGCAAGGTTGCTTGTTCATCGGCGATGGCGCAGAGATCCGGCACCGAATCCAGACTCTCCCCGCGCAGGAAGCCATAGGGGTTGGCGCGACTCTCCAGACCGTAATCCTCGATCTTGGCCTTGAGATCCACCTGGGGGGCCATGACGTAGATCCCCCGACACCCCAGCGTGATGCCGTGATAGAGGGCGCCATAGCCACCCATGGAGCTTCCCATGCAGAAGAGCGGCTGGTTGGAATCGGGCCATTCGCGTCGGATCAGGGCCTGCACCATCTCGGCCACGAAACCGTTCCCCTTCTCCCCCCAGAACCAGCTCCCCTGACGTTTCCAACCAAAGGTGTCCCACGGGGCGAGCAGATCGAACTGTTCGAAGGGGCGCAACGGTCCGGTGTGGAACCAGGCGTTGAAGCCGTGGAAGAAGACGATCAACCCCCTGGATTGCCGGGTTGCCGGCAGACGGGTGTAACGGATCAACCGGTCGCCGTGATGGAACACCAACGGATAGATCTGGTCGATGTTCGAGGCGTCGTGCATGGAGAGGGCCTCGGCCTCCCGGGCGCGACGTTGGGCGCGGGCGGTCTCGACCTTGTGGGAAACCACCTCCTGGAAGTAGTGACCGGTCCGATAGCTCGCCAGGGGTACGGTTTCGGCCTGGGTGCGCAGGGCGTTGATCACCGAGACGCGCAGCGCCTCCCTCCAGCCCAACGCATCGGCGCGGGCGCGCAACTTGCGCCCATGGGCCAATACTTTGCGCCAGTTGGTGCGCCAGGTGGCCACCAGTTGGCGCGGGTTCATCCCTTGTACCCCAACACCCCGCCGATGCATAACAGATCCATGTCGGCCTTCATGAAGGTACGCACCGCATCTTCCGGGCTCTCGACGATCGGCTCGCCCTGATCGTTGAAACTGGTGTTGAGCAGTACCGGCACCCCGGTCAGCTCCCCGAAACGGCGGATCAAGGCGGCATAGGGACGGGTTTCACCCCGGCGCAGCACCTGCAAACGGGCCGTGCCATCCACATGCACCACCGCTGGACAGGCCTGTTTGGCCCGTTCCGTGGCCGGGGTGGTGAAGGTCATGAAATCCAGATCCGCCACCTCGGGTGGATAGGCGAAATAGGCCGATGCATCCTCGGCCAGGGCCACCGGCGCGAAGGGGCGGAACCACTCCCGATGCTTGACGCGGGCGTTGATGATATCCTTCATCTCCGCGCGGCGCGGATCGGCCAGGATGCTGCGATTCCCCAGGGCGCGGGCGCCCATCTCGGAGGCGCCCTGGAACCAGCCGATGATCTTCCCTTCCGCCAGGGTGCGGGCCGCGGTCTCGATCACCTCCCCATCGCGCACCACCCGCAAGCCGGCCTTGCGCATCGCGGCCTCGGCCTGCTTGTCCGAAAACGACTGCCCATAAAAAACCGAATCGAGCTTGAAGAAACGGGGCTCGCCGAGCACCTGGTGGAGATAATGGAGCGCGGCACCCAGTCCGATTCCCCGGTCCGAGGCCATGGGCAGGGGGAAGATGCGTCGGTATCCCGCCTCCAGCAGCCTGCCATTGAGGGAGGAGTTCATCACCACCCCGCCGCCCAGCACCAGATCCGATTCGCCGGTACGCTGGCGGGTGATGTCGCACAAACGACCGGCCACGTTTTCGAGCATCTTCTGGACGCTGGCGGCCAGGTTCATGTGCTCCTGGGTGAGGGGTTCCGGGTCGATGCGCCGGGAGAGGTGCTCGTCGAGAAAATCGTTGTTCATCAACAGGCTGTTCAGATACCCGCCCTCGACCGCCAGACGCGACACCTCGGTGCGCAGTTGATTTCCCAGGCGCACCAGACCGCTGGGCAGGATCTCGATCTGCTCCATGTAGCGATCGAACAGGGTGGGTTCGCCGTAGGGGGCCAACCCCTGGGTCTTCCCTTCCGCCCCATATCCGCCCAATCCGAGATGATAGGTGGCGCGGGTGTACTCCAGGCCGATGCTGTTCTGGTCGTCGAGCCGCTCCAGAACCTCGATGGTGTTGCCGCGGCCATGGGCCAGAAGACCGCTGGCTCCATCCCCGAAGCCATCCAGGGTGACGATGGCCGCGGAGTCGTATCCCGAGGCGAAAAAGGCCCCCGCCGCGTGACAGAGATGGTGATCGGCCTCGATGTATTGCTTTTTGGTGCCGATCCGTTCCTTGAGCCACGCCTTGCAGGGAAAGGGATCGGTGTGACCGAAAACCACCACGTCGATATGACGCAAACCGATGTCCAGGGCCTTGAGACACACCTCGATCGGGGCCAACAGATCCTCATCCTCGCGGATGACATGATGCTTGCGCCGGGAGAGCCGTTCGGCCTCGAACATGGCCACCCGACGCCCCTTCACGTCGATGATGGCGCAGTTGTAATCATGCATGAATCCGCCGATGCCCAGGATGAACATATCGCTCCTCGAATCTTGTAACGTGGATGATGGGGGGAGAACCCCCGCACCCCCCGACCGTGGACCGCCCTTCGGGCGTTTCACGGTAGCGTACCCGCGTGTCAGGCTTCAGACCACCTGCGGATCATCATGCGATCAACAAGGGGCGAAGTCAAAAAAAATCCTTGCTCCTCCGCTCCCTGGTCTGGTTGAATCCCCGTGGATCGGATAGCCTGTTGTTCTTGAAATCCGTTCTGGCGGCGAAGTCGTGCCTGGATCCCCCGACATCGCTCCCTTCGCCCTCGCCATTGTCTTCGGGAGTATGGATCGTGAATGCCTTGTCGGTGCCAGAAGATCCGGCGGTGGTGCTGGTCGATGATGATCCCGACATCCTGATGCTCGCCTCGCTGATGTTGCGTGGCGCCGGAGTCGGCGAAATCATCACCCTGGAGCAGAGTCGCGAGCTGTTGCCCCTGATGGCCCGGCGTGAGATCTCCGCCGTGGTGCTGGATCTGCACATGCCCACCCTGGGTGGCGCCAAGCTGCTTCCGCAGATCGTGCAGCGTCATCCCGACACCCCGGTGATCGTCATGACCGCCACCGAGGAGGTCTCCACCGCCGTCGGCTGCATGAAGGATGGTGCGTTCGACTTCCTGATCAAGCCCGTGGAGGAGAACCGTTTTGTCGCCTGCGTGAAAAAGGCGTTGGAGTGGCGGGATCTGCGGCGTCAGGTGGGCGCCCTGAAACGCTCCCTGCTCACCGGACGGCTCGAGCATGCCGATGCCTTTGCCGCGATCGTCACCGTCAGTCCCAAAATGCGTGCCGTGTTCCAGTATGTGGAAGCGATCGCCTCCACCGGCGAGCCGGTGCTGATCACCGGCGAGACCGGCGTGGGCAAGGAGTTGATCGCCGAGGCGTTGCATCGCATCAGCGGGCGCGGCGGCGAGATGGTCCCGGTCAATGCCGCGGGGTTGGATGACTCCCTCTTCTCCGACACCCTGTTCGGTCACAAGAAGGGGGCCTATTCCGGCGCGGACGACTCCCGCACCGGCCTGATCGCCAAGGCCGGGCGCGGCACGTTGTTTCTCGACGAGATCGGGGATCTGGGTCAAACCTCCCAGGTCAAGTTGTTGCGTCTGTTGCAGGAGCGCAAATACTATCCCCTGGGTTCGGACGTGGCCAAGGTCAGCGAGGCGCGCATACTGTGCGCCACCCATCGTGATCTCGACGCCATGATGGCCGAGGGTCGGTTTCGTTCGGATCTCTATTTCCGTCTCCAGGTGCATCGGGTCGAGATCCCCCCCTTGCGGGAGCGGCCCGAGGATATCGCCCCCTTGGCGCGTCATTTTCTCGTCGAGGCGGCCCAGAGTCTCAACCGTCAGGTTCCCGAGGCCTCGCCCATGTTGTTGACGTTGTTGGCGGCTGGCACCTTTCCCGGCAATGTCCGGCAGTTGCGTTCGATGATCTTTGATGCCGTGGCCCGAGGTGGGGTTGGCGAGGTCTCCCTGGAGTCGATTCGCAGGTCGTTGCGGGCCTCAACCGGAAACGGGGTGGAAAAGGGAGCGGGCGCGGTGGTCGTGGCGGTCGAGGGGGAGGGGCTGTTTCGGGGTTTGAGTGGTCGTTTGCCGACCTTGAAGGAGGTGGAGCGTGATCTGATCGCCGAGGCGTTGCATCGTTCCGGCGGCAATCAGGGGATGGCGGCCACCTATTTGGGGATCTCCCGGCAGGCGCTCAATCAGCGTTTGCGCAAGAAGCGGGAGGGGGAAGGGGAGGGGTGAGCAAAATCGGAGTCCCTGTGCGAGTTTTGGGGATTGCCGGGGTGCGGGCGGCGCCCTGTTTTAAGGCAAGGCGAAGGTGAGTCGTGTTGCCAAAATCGCAAAACGACTCACCTTCCAAGGCAGCGCGCAGGCGATTTTCACAAAAAACGTGAAAATCGCCTTTTTGGTAGAGCGCGCTAAAAGACAAAGACAGGAAAATCAAAGGAAAAACCTTGGAGACTCTGTCTCCAAACCTCTGCCGGGGACCTTCGGTCCCCCGTCCCCTGTCATCGTTTTTTGGGGAACCTTAGGTTCCCCGTCCCTGATCGAAAACCACTTCTTTAAGAATAAAACGGCCTCCTCGGTCTGGGGATCCCCACCCCACGCCGCGCCATCACCCGCGCCTCACGCTTTTGAATGGTCTCGGGGGGAATCTCCTTGAGAAACCGCGACGCCATGGCCGGCTCCAACCGCTGATACAGCCGCCGGGAGCGGGCATGACTCAAAAACAACCGCTCCTTGGCGCGCGTCATGCCCACATAGGTCAAACGCCGCTCCTCCTCGACCGCCGCCGCGCCACCCTCCTCGACCGCCATCTTGTGGGGCAGAAGACCCTCTTCCAAACCCGCGAGAAACACCACCGGGAACTCCAACCCCTTGGCCGCGTGCAAGGTGGAAATCACCACCCGACTGATCCCATCATCGCGACGCTCGGCTCCGGGTGGATCGGCCTCGAGGGCGGCACGCTCCAAAAAGCCGCCCAGATCATCGACCTGGGAGAGAAAAATGCGCAATTCCGTCAGGTTTTCACGGATGTCGTGGCGCCGCTCCTCCAACTCCACCGCATCCATGTAGCCGGATTCGTCCAACAACCGATCCAAAACCGCCACCGGATGCTCCCCGGCCAACATCTCATGGGCCGCGTCGATCAAGCGGACAAAGGCGCTCAACTTGCCCATCGCCGCGCTGCCCGCACCCTTGAGCCCGATCAGATGGCGCGCGCCATCCAACAAGGTACCCTCCACTTCGCGGGCCGAGGCGAGAATCTCCTCCAACGCCTTGGGCCCGAGCTTGCGACTCGGCACGTTGATGATGCGTTCGAAGGCCAGATCGTCTCGGGAGGAGTGGGCCAGGCGCAGATAGGCCACCGCGTCCTTGATCTCGGCGCGATCCATGAACCGCAAGCCGCCGCTGATGCGATAGGGGATGTTGTATTCGTGAAAGGCCTGCTCGAAGAGTCGGGTCTGACTGGAGGTGCGCACCAGGACCGCCATGTCGTTGAAAGATTTTTCCGGCACCAGTTTCAGAATCTCACGGGTGACGTGACGCGCCTCATCCTCCCCATCCTCGGCCACATGGATGGTCAGCGGCGCGCCCTCTTCCCCCTCGGTCCAGAGCGTCTTGCCCTTGCGACCCAGATTGTGATCGATCAACCCACCCGAGGCGCGGAGGATGTTGCCGGTGGAACGGTAGTTCTGCTCCAGGCGGATGACCCGCGCATCCGGGAAATCCTCCTCGAATTTCAGGATATTGTCCAGACGCGCTCCGCGCCAACTGTAGATCAGTTGATCATCGTCGCCCACCACGCACAAGGCGGCATCCGCGGCCAGACGGCGCATCCAGTCGTATTGCACCTTGTTGGCATCCTGATATTCGTCCACCAGGATGTGGCGGAAGCGTTGCCGATAGGCATTCAGCACCTCCGGGGAGCGGTCCCACAGCTTGAGACAGTTGGAGAGCAGATCCCCGAAGTCCATGGCGTTCAGACGGCGCAGCTCATCCTGATAGGCGGCGTAGAAGTCGCTGATGCGCATCAGATCGCGGGAGAATTTCAAGCGGGTTTCGGCCAGATCCTCGGGACCGAGGCCGTCATCCTTCCAACGGCTGATCGAGGAGGCGAGCCGTTTGGGGGTCCAGTAGGCATCGACCATCTCGCGCTGCTCGGCGAGCCGCTTGATGAGCCGTTGCTGGTCCGAGGAGTCCAGGATGGTGAAGGTATTGTCAAAGCCGATCCGGTCCCCATGGGCACGCAGCATGCGCGCCCCCATGCCGTGGAAGGTGCCTACCCACAAACGCCGCGCCACCGTCTCGTCGAGTCCCAGGAGCTGAACCACCCGTTCGCGCATCTCCATGGCCGCCTTGTTGGTGAAGGTCACGGCCAGAATCTCGCCGGCGCCGGCCTCGCCCTGATACAACAGACGGGCCAGCCGACGGGTCAAAACCCGCGTCTTGCCCGATCCGGCGCCGGCCAGTACCATCAGGGCGCGCTCCGAGGCCATGACCGCCTGTTGTTGGGGTTCGTTGAGATTTGCGAGAAAATCGATGTTGGTCACGAAGGGGTCGCCGTTCAAAAAGCCAAGAGAAAGGTAAAGTCCGGGGTGGCGGGTGCCGATACAGAGGCTTAACGGGAACCAAAATCTCCCGAGATATCGTAATCTTTATAAATCCTTTTGGACCTCTCGCAAAGGATATTCGCCATGATGATCCCGAGTTCCACCGTCGCCATGGTTGCCCTCTCGTCCAGTTCCGGGCTGGGTGCAGCCACGCAAAGCAACCTGTTTGACGGCTTTGGTCCGGATTATCAACTGGAGTTCTCGGATCAGGGGTTGTCCTTGAGCAATACCACCTCGGGGGTCACGGAAACCAGGATGCGCAACGTCCTGACGCGCATTCTGCTCGAGACCCTGTTTGGCGCGGATGCCGGAACCAGCAGCGGCGCCGACGACGAAACCGCCAAGCAGGAGCTGGTGCGGGAGGTGGTGGTGGATCCCATGCTCGAGGATGTCATGGGCAAGATCGTGACCTTGAACCGCATGGCATGACCCTGCCATGGGCATCGCAGGCTTGATTCGCTGTTGAAACGCGGGGCGTGATCTTCTATTGTCAGAATCCAGGAGCACGATCGCGATGGGTGTCTGACAATGGCCAATTCCTCATGAGCGTCATTTATCTTCTTCCACTTCTACTCCTGCTCGGTTGCCGGGAGCAGCCGACCCATACCGTGCACGGGTATGTGGAGGGGGAGTATGTGCGCATCGGCCTGCCGTCTGGCGGGCGTGTCACGGAAATTCGGGTCGCCAAGGGGGCGCGGGTCGAGGCTGGCGCGGTGTTGTTTGCGCTGGAGGATGATCTGGAGCGGTTGGGGGTGGCCGAGGCCACGGCCAATCTGGAGCGGACCCGCGCGTTGCGTGACAATCTTCTGACCGGTAAAAAAACCAGTGAAATAACGGTTCTGGAGCATCAACGCAGTCAGGCCGAGGCCAATTTGCGTTTGAGTTCCCTGCGCAAGGCGCGTCAGGAGAGTCTGATCCGGAGCGATGCCACCAGTCGGGACCGGCTCGATGAGTTCGTCTCGGCCCGTCAGCGTGACGCGGCACGGGTGGAGGAGCTGGAGGCGACGATTCAGGTGGCGCGGGAACGAGGCCGCGAGGCCGAGATCCAGGCCGCCGAGGCGGCGCTCAAAAGTGCCGAAGCCGGTTTGCGACGCGCCGAATGGTTGTTGACGCAACGGGTGGGGGTGGCCGGGGTGGCCGGGCTGGTCGAGGAGGTGTTGTTTCGTCCGGGGGAGACGGTCGCGGCCCAGCAACCGGTGGTGACGGTGCTTCCGCCTGGCCAGGTCACGATCCGCTTTTTTCTGGGCGCCGAGGCGATCGGTCGTCTGTCGCCGGGTGCGAAGCTCTCCCTGGTTTGTGCCGGGTGTCCGCCGGATTTGACTGCCCATGTCTCCCACATCGCCGCCGAGGCGGTTTATGCCCCGCCGGTGCTCTACTCCCGCGAGGGCAAGGAGAAGCTGGTCTTCGGCGTCGAGGCGTTGCCCGATGCCCACGCCGCGCGGTTGCATCCTGGCCAGCCGGTGACCATCCACCTGTCACCCGACGCACGTACCCCCTCATGAACCCCGCCATCGCGGTCGAGGGTCTGACCAAGCGGTTCGACCAGCGGACCGTGGTCGATCGGTTGACGCTTTCCGTGTCCAGGGGGCGCATCATGGGGTTTCTCGGACCGAACGGTTCGGGCAAGACCACCACCATGCGCATGTTGTGTGGTCTGCTCACCCCGGACGAGGGGCAGGGCCAGTGTCTGGGGTTGGACATCCGTTCCCAGGCGCACGAAATCAAGCGTCAGGTGGGGTACATGACGCAGAAATTCTCCTGGTACGAGGATCTTTCCATCCGTGAGAATCTCGATTTCGCGGCGCGCGTGCATGGTCTGCCGGAGCGCAAGGCGCGGGTCGAGGAGGCTTTGGAGCGTCTTGGTTTGGTTGCGCGGCGTGATCAGTTGGCCGGTACCCTTTCCGGCGGTTGGAAGCAGCGTCTGGCCTTGGCGGCCTGTCTGTTGCACAAGCCGCGTTTGTTGCTTCTCGACGAGCCGACCGCCGGGGTGGATCCCCAGGCGCGTCGGGAGTTCTGGGAGCAGATTCATGCCATGGCCGCCGAGGGGTTGACGGTTCTGGTCACCACCCATTACATGGATGAGGCGGAGCGGTGTCATGCCATTGCCTACATCGCCCATGGTCGGTTGTTGGCGACCGGGCGTGTGGAGGAGGTGATTCGTGGGGTTGGTTTGACCACCTTTTCCATAACCCCGGCACGAACTGGGGTTGAGAGTGGTCTATTGGCGCGGCGGTTGCGTGGTTTGCCGGGTGTGGATCTGGTGGCCCCCTTTGGTGCGGTATTGCATGTTGGCGGAGCGGATCGGGAGCGGTTGTTGGCGTCACTGGTGCCGTTTCGGGAGGATCCGGCTTTTGTGTGGCGGGAGGATGCGCCGACTTTGGAGGATGTGTTCATTCAATTGATGCAGCGTGCGCGGCGGGAGGAGGGGTGATCCCGGTTGCGGAGGTTCGGAGGCAGAGCCTCCGAGGTATTGCTTTTGAATTTGCTTTTGGCGCGCTCTTCAAAAAAGCGTTTTTTCGCGTTTTTTGCGAAAAAACGCTGCGCGCAGCCTTGGCTGCGGCATCGTTTCGCGTCTTTGGCGAAACGATGCCGCGAACATGGCCCGGAATCAGGCCGACAAAGGCGGCTTCGCACCTGGCTCCCGACCATTTCGGGGCGTTGAATCATCCCTTTGTCCGCGGAGCGTGACAAGAAAACCCTTTGTCCATTGGTACGGACACTTGCAACGGAGAACACGGCGCATGCCCGCCAAACCAACCGCCACACCCCCCATCCCGGATCCGAATCATGAGATCTTCCGTCTGAACAATGGCCTGACGGTCGGAGTGTTTCCCATGCCGTGGCTGCACGAAGTGGGCGCAACCTTGATGGTGCGCGCCGGCAGCCGCTTCGAAGCGCCGGAGCAGGCCGGCATCGCCCATTTTCTGGAACACATGCTCTTCAAGGGTTCCGAATCGATTCCGGATCCGACCCGTTTTCACGCCCATCTGGAGTCCATGGCCGCGGATATGAATGCGGCCACCGGCCAGGAGACCAACGCCTACTGGATCACCCTCCCCGCCGAGTGGCTGAACGAGGGGTTTCATGCCTTCTGCGACATGTTCATCCGCCCGGCGCTCTCGGAGATCGAAACCGAACGACGGGTGATCCTGGAGGAGATGCGCGAGGATGAGAACGACCAGGGGGAGTTGGTGGTCTCTTCGATCCTGGCCAGCCAGGCCTTCTGGCCGGGCCACTCCCTGGCCCGTTCGGTGCTCGGCAGTCGCGAAACCGTGGGTCGCATCCAGTTGCCGGCACTGCGTGACTATCTGGCGCGCCACTATCGGGCCGGCAACATGGCCCTGGCCTTCTGCGGACCCATCGAGCCGCGTCAGGCCCTTGAACTGGCCGAGGCCACACTGGGTACGATACCCCCAGGTGGCAACACGATGACCGTTCCGCCGCGGGTGATTCCCTCCGGTCCCCACTGGGTGGCGGTGGATGATCAGGGGTCGCAATTCTCGTTGTCGCTGTTTTTCCGTACCGCCGGGTTTCGGGATCCCGGCTATCACGCCACGGCGGCACTGCGCCGTCTGCTCGACGACGGCTTCTCTTCGCGGTTGCAGGCCGTGGTTCGGGAGCGGCACGGGCTGGCCTATGATGTCTGGTCGGCCTACACCACCCATTCGGATGCCGGTTACCTGGAGGTGGGCGCCACGCTCTCCCCGGACCATCTGGAGGAGGGGTTCCAGGTGTTGTTCGAACAGTTGGGAACCCTGATGCAGGCCCCCCCGACGGATGAGGAGTGGCGGCGGTTGCTGGTGCGGTGGCGGGCCGGGTTGCTGGTGAACCTGGATCGGCCATCGGATTTGATCGAACGCTATGTGGGGGATCTGTTGTTCGATGCCGCCGAGTCTCTGGATGCGACCTGGCGGCATGCCAGTGCCCTGGATCCGGGGAGCCTGCCGGGATTTGCCGGAGGGTTGTTGCATCCGGAGCGGTTGGGGGTGGTGCTGATCGGTCCGGAGGCAAGGCGGACCCTGCCGAAATTGAAGGGGATTTTCGCCCGGATGAAGTGGCGGAAGTAGGGTGGGAAACCGAGCGCCGGGGATCGTGGTCCCCGGTCACCTGCCCTGTTGCCCCTGGCGGCGCATCTGCGCCCGCCAATTGATGAATTGCAAAATCACCAACAGCGCGAACCCCACATTCAACCGCCCGACCTGGTGTTCACGCCACATCTTCTCCACCTCATCCCACCGCAACCACCCCAACGCCGCCTGGCGCGCCCAACGCAGGTGTTGGTGAAAAACGTCGAACATCGGCCCAGGCTTGCGGAACCAACCATCCACCGGCGGCAAAAAGCCCGCCTTGGCCCGGTTCAGATGACCCGCCGGCACCTGTCCGGCCAACATCTCCCGCATGATCCGCTTGCCGCGACCGTTGTGCCGTTTGGCCTCGTCCGGCAACTGGAAACAGAACTCCACCAACGCCCGATCCAACAACGGTACCCGCACCTCCAAACCGGTGGCCATGCTCATGCGATCCACCTTGGCCAGCACACTCGGCAAAAAGTGATGCAGATCCGCATATTGGCGGGCGGTCACCCCGGAGCGCTCCTTGGGCAGGCCATCCATCAGGGCGACGTACTCTCCGACCGGATCGATATCCCGGACCGCGCGTGCGAATTCCGGTTCGTAAAGCCGCGTCTTGAGGCCATCCGAAAAGATGCGCCGGAACGAGGCATGATCACGCCGTGGCCCCTCGGCCCCGGCCAACAGCAGGCGCTCGGCCACCAGTCGCGGACTGTAACGCGCATCGTCCGCAGGCAGAAAACGGGTGAGAAACAACCCCAACGCCCGGGCGGGAGCCGGGATTTTGTGGATCCAGGGGGTAATCAGACCCGCCTTGTAGGTGTCGTATCCAGCCAAAAGTTCGTCGCCGCCATCCCCGGCCAGAATCACCGTCACCTCCCGACGCGCCAGGCGCGACAGTTGATGGGTCGGGAACAACGAAGCATCCGCGGCCAGCTCACGCATCGCGCCCAGCGTGGTCAGGATCTCTTCGTTGGACCAGACAAAGGTTTCCGCCCGCATCGTCATGCCCATGGCGTGGGCAAAGTCGTGGGCCGCGGGCCGCTCGTCGAAACGGGGTTGGTCGAAACCCAGGGTAAAGGCGGTGGGATGCTCCCCGGTCTGCTGGATGGCCAGGGCGACGCTGGTCGAATCCAACCCGCCGGAGAGGAACAGACCCAACGGCGCGTCCGAAACCAACTGCCGACGCACCGATTGGCGCGAAAGCTCCGCGAACTCGTCCACCAGCTCCATGCTCCAGGGTCGGGTGGTGGCCGGGCAGGGGAGTTGCCAATATCGGCTCAGACGTCCACCGCCCGCCGAAAGGGTCAACCGGTGGCCGGGGGGCAACTGCGCCACCCCGTGCAGGCCGGAACCCGGCGCCGGTACATATTGATAGGTGAAGTAGCGGTCCAGGTCACCGGGATCAAGGTCGGGCAGGGGGATGATCGGACCGAACATCGCCAGCGGTTCGGAGGCGAAGGCCCAGGTCGGACCGCCGTCGTTCCAGTAGAAGAGCGGCTTGACCCCGAGATGATCGCGTACCAGCTCCAGGGTGTTTTCGAGCCGGTCGTGGATGGCAAAGGCGAAGATCCCGTCGAGTTTCTCCAGACAGGCCGGACCCCAGGCACGCCAGGCGGCCAGCAGCACTTCGGTATCGGTTCGGGTGGTGAAGGGGTGGCCGCGCTGCTCGAGGTCGGCGCGCAGGGCTTGGAAGTTATAAATCTCCCCATTGAAGACAATCGAAAAACGACCGTCCGGGGACACCATCGGTTGCCGTCCCGCTGGGGAGAGGTCCAGCACCGCCAAACGGGTGTGGCCCAGAAACAGGCCGGGCAGGGTATACTCTCCATGACCGTCCGGGCCGCGATGGGCGAGGGCGGCCACCATGGCGGCACGCTGCGCCGCGGGCCAGATGGTCTTGGCGTGGGGGGTGAACAGACCGATGATGCCGCACATGCCAGGTGTCCAATCGGGATGGGGGTTGATTCGAAAGATCAACGCATATCCGGAAATCCGTTCTGCCGCAACGCTTCGTAAAGCACCACCGCGACGCTCTGCGCCAGATTGAGACTGCGGGTCTTCGGATGCATGGGAATCCGGATCGCATGGTCGGCAAAGCGGGTCAGAATCTCAACCGGCAATCCGCTCCCCTCGGGACCGAACAGCAGCCAATCCTCCGGACCGAACCGGGACTCCACATGGGCGTGGTTTGCCTTGGTGGTGGCCACCCAGACCCGCGCCCCATCCGGCAAGCCAGCCTCGAACGCGGACCAGTCGTCCCAACGCCGCACCATGGCCCACGCGCGGTAATCCATGCCGGCGCGCCGAATCCCGGCGCTGTCCAGTCGAAAACCGAGCGGTCCGATCAGATGCAACTCGGAACTGGTGGCCGCGCAGGTGCGCAACACGGCGCCGGCGTTCTGGGGGATCTCGGGTTGAAAGAGTACCACACGCAACATGACGGGGATGGACACAAGGAGTGTTGTCGTGGACGGCATCAAATGTGGAGGAGGAGGAGAGAACCCCCGCACCCCCTGACCGTGGAGCACCCTGACGGGCGTTCCACGGTAACTTGCATGATGGGGGGAGAACCCCCGCACCCCCCGACCGTGGATCACCCTGACGGGCGTTCCACGGAAAAAAAAAGCACCCGGCCCGAAAGGACCGAGTGCTGATTTTGGCTCCCCGACCCGGACTCGAACCAGGGACAAGCTGGTTAACAGCCAGCTGCTCTACCGACTGAGCTATCGGGGAATAAGCGCGGGATCTTAATCGGAACCAAGGGAGAAGTCAAGCACTATTTTCCGAAATCCGATAGCCAGGAGATTGCAAGGGGTCCAGGATGTGCGCTTTGGCTCATCCGATTCCCAGGGACCGCAGGATGGTCAGGGTATCGACAAAGCGCTGCGCGCGTTCGAACCGTTCCGTTTTCTGCGCCTCCGCTGGTTCGTCGCGATCCTGGGCGGATGGCCCTTCAGCAGGAACATCGAGCCACTGGGATGCCTGATCCGCCCACTCCCGTGGGGTATCCACCCCCTGGGACGCGGCCAGCAGAAACAACTGCTCCAAACGGGGCACCCTCACCCCACCCCCGGTCACGGGACTGGCCAGGTGGTTGATCCGGTCCGAGTGACGGGCCTGTTCCAGCAGATGGCGGTTCAGAATGGCGCATCTGGGCTTGGCCTGCTGGATCAAAGGCTCCTCCTGAATCAAGCTGATGCCGCTGTTGGCATTCAACACCAACAGACACTCGAGCAGACGATCCAGGGTCACACCCCTGGATGTGAGCTTGCGCTCCAATTCGCCGATGGAGAGGGGTTGATGATCGGCCAACAGATCCAGCAGAGGGTTGTAAAGCTCCGGGTCGAGCGGGGTCTCACCCTGTGCTCCCTGGATCTTGAGGGAGATCTGGGCGCGCGGGATCATCAACACCACCCGCTGGTCGCGCAAACGTGTGTTGCGTGCCGGTTGGTCCAGGCGCTGGGGCCCCTTGACCCAATAATCCTGCCTGAACTGCTGATTGATCATGAAATCCCGTACTGTCTCACGATAGGTCGGGTCTGGAATGGCATCGAGAAAAGCGCGCTGCCCCTCGTTCAAATGCGGGAAGGCCACATGGTCCAGGGGATTGGCTGAACCGACAAAGGTCACTTTGGCGGCACTCAACCAGTCGGAGATTTCAGAAAAGGAGTAACTGCGCCACGCCTGGTTGAAAAGCTCATGGGCCAAATAGTGACGGTTGGCGGTTCGGATCCAGTGGAACTGCTCCGCGACACGGGGATTGGCGACCATATAGGCGGGATTTTGCTCCAGCAACCGGATCGCGAAGGCGAAGGCATCGTCGATGCGGTCCAACAGGTTGGTGCCCGACCGGGTGAGCCTTTTGAAATGTTCGTCGATGATGTGACGCAAGGGGATGCGCGCCGCCCATCCGGGTTGGGTGTTATAGCTGATGTACAACACGCCGCCGACTTTGAGCTTGCGACGGACGAAATCCACGATGGTGCGATGATTATCGTCCGAAACCCAGCTCCACACCCCATGCAGGCCGATGAAATCGAACTCCGGCAGATCGTTCCGGTGGCAGAATTCGTCGAAGGATTGATCGAACAGATGCGCACCACCCTGGAAGCTGGCGATCAGCTCCTGACCGTGAGCAACATGGGAAGGATTGAAATCCGTTGCCCACCAGTCAAGCGGCGCGGCGGCTGTGTGAATGGCGGTGCTGACCCCTTGGCCAAAACCCAGCTCGCAGGCCACGCGGGGCTCAGGCATGCGGTACCCGGTTTTCAGGAAGGGCAACCGTAGACGCATGGGATTGAATTCTTGGCAATAACTGTAAATGTATTCTGTGTGGACCACATAGCCTTCTGACCAGTTGCTCATATTCGTTCGCCTCATATTTCTTATTGATACGTATCCAGGCTTTATCAGCTTTCCTAGAAGTCAATTGGCTCAGGTATGATTTATTGTATTAATTGTCAATATAATGTTTATAGAACTTGGACAGGTAATTTCATTTGGTCCAATTATCAGAACACATTTCATGATTATTTCAAATTATATCTTGTCGTTTCTATGCTGCATTAGCATATTTTACATTCTTTGGACTGTAAAGTTGAATTTTATTTGAATTCACTCCTTGTTCAATCAAATTTTTTTCGAAATGGCGCAATTGATATTTTGATTGATCATAAAGTTGGGTAGAGGTGTTGGGTGGCAGGGGATACGCATAAATTTGGCACACAAGTTGCTTGAAAATTTATATCGGCGGCGCTGAACCTTCGCCCCGCTTGATGAATGATTTCGTTCAACGATCAACCGTCTCCTGATGCTTTGGATATGGAGTTGCCACATGGACATTCTCTCCGCCGCCGGTTTCCTGATTCAACGCGCCGTGCAAACCGCCACCCAACTGCAACAGCAAACCCGCGATAAAGATGGGAAAACTGTTATTGCCCAAACCCGCGAAAAGGTGACGCCCACCCTGGGTGATCCGGTCGTCCCGCAGGTGCGCTCCGGTGCCTATCGCGTCACCCTCTCCGCGGCAGCCCAGCAGCGCCTGATGAATCCGGTCGCCTCCTGATCGCGTCGCCGATCGCTCCCCTCGCGTCATCGCGAGGGGAGGGGTTCGATCCAGGCCGGCGTCCCTTGTGTTTGAAATCCTCGCATGCAGCCTCCTTGATGATCGACAATCCAACCGGAAAAAAAGTCCATAACCGGAGCGAACCTTGAAATTTTTGCCCCGTCCATCCGCTTCCGGCTGGTTTCGGATGCTCTTTGTCCAAGGCTTTCGCATTTTTTTCACCTTGGCCACCTTGTGGGCCGTGGGTGCCATGGCCCTGTGGCTGGCGATGGTCACGGGTGGACTCGCCCTCGCATCCCCCTGGTCGCCCCCCCATCTGCACGGTCATGAGCTGTTGTTCGGATTTGTCGGCGCGGCGGCGGCGGGATTTTTGTTGACCGCCACCCCGGTCTGGTCCAAGACCCCGCCCATGACCGGTCTTCCCCTGATCATCCTGGCTTCCGCCTGGCTCGTGGCCCGTCTCGGGGTGGTGTTCGGCTGTTGTCTGCCGGCATGGCTCCCGGCCCTGGCCGATGCCATCTTCTATTTCGGCATGCTGCTCTTTCTCACGCCGACCATGTGGAACACCGGCAATCGGGTCCATCGCATCTTTCCGCCGATTCTGGCCCTCCTCGCCCTGGGTGACCTGCTGACCCATCTCGAGGCCTTGGGTTGGCACGCGGAGAGCGCCCGCCTGGGTCTGATGCTCGGCATCAATGGGATTGTCTTCTTTTTGGCCATGACCGGCGGTCACATCATGCCGATGTTCACCCGTGACACGTTGCGTCAGCGTGGGGAGGAGGCCGCTTTCGCCCTCTCCGTCCCTTTGGAGATTGCCGGGGTCGTGACGTTGACGAGCGTGGTGGTGGCCGATCTTGTCTGGACCACCCATACGCAGGCGGGTTGGCTCTTCATCCTTGCCGGGATGGTTCAGGGGGTGCGTCTGAGTCGTTGGCACGGATGGAAAACGGTCTCCACGCCTTTGTTGTGGGTGCTGCATGTGGGGTATGCGTGGCTGGTGATGGGTTTGATTCTGCGTGGCGTGGCGCGGTTGGGTATTGGGTTGGATGAATCGACCGCGTTGCACGGCTTGACCGTGGGTGCCATGGGACTTTTCACCCTTGGGATCATGGGCCGGGTTGCCTTGACCCATACCGGGCGGGTTCCCGAGGCTGGAAGATGGATGACCGCAGCCTTTTTGAGCATGACGGGTGCCACGTTCGCGCGGGTGGTGTTGCCGTTCTGGTGGCCCGAGGGGGCGGTGATGGTGGCTGGGGGGTTGTGGATCGGGGCCTATTTGAGCTTCGGGCTGTTGATTCTGCCCATGTTGTCAACGCCACGACCGGATGGTCAGGCGGGGTGATGGGGTAGGGGCGGAAAACGTTTGCGGGGGTCCGGGAGGTTCGGAGGCAGCGCATCCGATGTTTTGGTTTTGAATTTGCCTGTCGCGCGCTCTTCACGATAAGCCCATTTTCGCGCATTTGACCGTGGAACTCCCGAAGGGAGGAACACGGTCGGGGGGTGAGGGGATTCTCCCCCCATCATGCAAGGTGGCAACGACACAGGGCGAATTGCATGTCAGGCTATCCGCCGCCTTCAGCGGCCCGTTAGGGGCAATGCTCTTGGGTGGCGTTTTGCCAAAATCGTAAAACGTCACCCAAGACAAGGCTGCGCGCGGCATTTTTCACGGTGTGAAAAATGCTGTTGTGAAGAGCGCGCAAAAAAGAGAAATTGATGAAAATGAGAGAAGCAATCGAAAAAAAGTAAAGGTTAGAAAGAAAAAGTCGTGGGGCGCTGCCCCACCCCCGCCGGGGGCGGTAACCGCCCCCCGCCCCCCATGATGACTCAACCCCTCTCCATCAAATCTGCGTCGTGCCCGTCGCGGGCTTCTCCGACTCCTTGCCCTTATCCACGTCCGACTTGCCGTCACCACCCGACTCCGGCATCTCGGGCTTGAGCTTTTCCAACTGCTCGGGCAACCGCTTCTGCATCTCCTTCAACATCCGCTGCGTCTCCTCGAACGCCTCGCCTGCCTTCTCCTTGAGCGTCGGCATCTGCTCGTCGTAGGTCTGACTCCCAGCCTTGCCCAAGGCCCGCATGGCATCCAGCAGATGCTCACGCGCCTTCTCGAGATTTTCCTGGGAGGAGGGATCACCCGCCGGGGCAGGGGCGTCGCCGGCCCAAACCGGCGTCACGGCCACCATCCCAGCCAATGCCAACCCCGCCAACATCCCAAGTGAACGACTCCAAATGCACTGCCCACTCTCCGTGTTCGATTCCATCGAGCCTGGAGGCCGCCAGCCAATGTAACGGGTTTGATCACGCATGTGTGGATAGGCCAAGAGCCCCTCCCGGTCCAGTTGCCAAAATTGCTTCTCATCCACCCAAAGGGTCTCCAGGATCTCGCGACTGACCGCTCCAGGCGTTCCACTCCAACGGTCGCAGGTGAAGATGAAACCCACGTTGGGTGGCTCGACAAGCAGCAACGGCACGGTCTCCTGATAACGACACTGGCCGAGTTCCAGACCGATCTCCTCGAACACCTCCCGCTTCAAGGCGGTCTCCAACCCCTCGCCCTGATCCACGAAGCCACCGGGGAACGACAACTTGCCAGCGCGATGATCCCGATAGGCCAACCTGGCCAACAGAAGGCGGGACCCCCCCCTGGAACCCGCCGGTTGCTCCAGGATCAACACATGCGCCGATACCGTGGCCCTGAGACGAGAGGGATGCAATCCGGCGGTTTCAGGATCTTCACTCATTGGCGGCATACTCACGCACGATTTTCCAAACTTCCCCCTCCCGCTCCAGCGAAAGAGTCTTTTTGACGCGATCCCGATAGTTCTTGGCCGTGTAGTTCTGCTGGAACGTGGCCTGGGCACGCTGTTCGGTCAGCATGGTGATCTGCAGATCCGACACATGAATGTGAATATCCCCGGCCTTGCCAATCACCTCGCGCCGATTCTTCTCCCAGGCCTCCCGGCTCTTGAGATTCTTGGTGACCGGCTGAAAACGGTCGGAGTAGGCGTCAATGTATTGATCGATTTTTTTGGCGGACCAGGCGCCGGCCCAATCGAGCACCACCTGCTTGACCTCATCGACGGACTTGGGATCCGCCAATTTGGCCGAGTCGGGAACGGTTTTGCGTGGCGTGGCCGTCGCGCCCTCCTTGACGGGTGTCTCGCTCTTGATCGCTTCGGTGCCGGAGGCGTTCGCCTTGGGGGAGGAGAGATCCACGGCGGTGGCCTCCTTCTCCTTGTCGGCATGCGGCGCGGGATCCTGCTTGACCGGCGTCTCCGTCTGCGCGGTGACCAGAGGCTTGACAGGGGTGGCCTCGACGGGTCCCGCCGGCTTGGGCGGGGGCGGATCGGTCTTGACCGGCGGGCTTTTGCCCATGGCTTGGGTCTTGGGCTGGCCCTGCTTGGGCGGCGTTTGATCGGCGGATTCGGTGAACAGGGTCTTGACCTTGTTGAGCTTGCCGGTGAGCACGTTGTTGCCCGGATTGAGCTTCAAGGCCCGTGCATAGGCCTGGGAGGCCATCTTGGCGTGGATGTCACCGAGATTCTCATGCGCGGTGGCATAGTTGGGATGCGCCTTGACCGCCTGGTTCAACGCCTCCTGGGCCTTTTCGAACTGTCCCTGCTCGGCAAACAGCACCGCCAGGTTGTTGTAAGGCTCGGGCAACTCGGGAAAGTCCTTGCTCAACTGCTGAAAGAGCGAGATCGCCTGATCCCGTTGCTTGGTCTCGGTGAGGATCAACCCCTTCAGAAAGCGACCCTGGGCATCCTGCGGGTGCTCGTTGAGGAATTGATTCAACCGTTTCAAGGCGGTGTCGAAATCCTTGCGGTCCGCGATGGCATAGATTTCATCCAACGATTCGGCGGCGAACGCGGGGAAGGTCAGAAACAGACCGAAAACTATGCCGAGGGCGCGGACGAACGGACGCGAACGGTTCATGAAGGCTACTCCAGGGAAATGGCGTGAAAAAAATGACACTCATGGGGAGAAAAGGGCTCCCAATGGGTTTCACGGTATCCGAATAGCGATCATTGTGCCAGAAAATCCAGATCCGTTAAAGGTAAGTCGCAATAAGCCGGACCCGGTTTGACAGAATATCACGAGAACTGGGGTGGAATTTCAAAGATTATTTAGTGAGATGATTCCAGGGACCGGAAAAGGGGAGCTTTCCCGGTCCCTGGTGGACCTAAAGATGGCGGGTCGGGTCAGCGTTTGATCTGGTCACGACGCATTTGCAGAAAAGCGTCACGCAGGGCGATGTAGGGATCGATGGCCGCTTTTTGCAGATCTTCGTACTCACCGAGGTGCAGCGAGTTGTGATTGACCATCTTGAGCCCGTAGATCTCCAGGCGGGTCCATTGATTTTCCGGATAATAGGTCAGGGGATTGAGGAGCACGTCACCGGCCATGCCGATCGAGTCGCGCAGCGTGGAAGGTCCAATGAGCGGCCATTCGATGTAGATCGCATCCCCCATCCCGATATTGCCCAGGGCTTGACCGATATCCTCGTCGCTGCTCTTGAGATTGAAATGGGTCTCGGCCACGTCGAAAAAGCCGAGTCCACCCAAGGTGGTGTTGATAAGGAAACGGGACAACTCCTGTCCGGCCACATCGACCTTACCTTGCAGAAGGGCGCTGACGAAATGTTTGGGCATGGCCAGATTGTGGAAGAAATTTCCCACCGCGACCCGCACCGGCTCGGGCAGGATGGCGGCATACAGCATGGCGATCGGCTTGAGCAGTCCGTGATAGAAGATGTCGTTGATCGCGTAGACGAACCGGTTCCACGGCTCCAGCGGATCGGAAACCGGTGGGGAGTCCAACCGCGCATCATCCAGGACCGGATTCTGGATTGAATATTTGCTCGCGTCCTTGTCGATGGCCGCGACAACATCTTGGGGCTTGTTCGAGACGGCCACATCGCCCGCCGCGCCAGGGCTCGGCAACCACAGAAATGCCAGGGCCATCCAGATCAACAACAGTCTATGCATGGGTCTTGATCCTTGCTCGGGTTATTTTCTTTAATCGTCCTTCTTCCCTTGCCAATATCCGCAATGATGGGCGATAATCTGTGAGTTTGCAATGCATTTGATGCACGCAATACCGGTAAAAAATTTTGGAATCCCTTTTCCCACATGCACTTGGCTATTAATGGAAGATGGAGTGACATGGTTGACCAGATAAGACATGTCGGTTCCTTGACAATGGAGCTGGTCGGCGAAATGGGACGCATGTTCCTGTTCCTGTGGGATGTCATGCTCTCCTTCGTCACGCCGCCGTTCCGTTGGACCAATTTCTTGAAACAGGTCCACTTCATCGGCATCCGCTCGCTGTTCGTCATCGCCCTCACAGCGGTGTTTGCCGGCATGGTGCTCGCCCTGCAAGGCTATTACACCCTCTCTCGTTTTGGCTCCGAGGCCCTGCTGGGCCCGGCGGTGGCGCTCTCCATCATCCGCGAACTCGGTCCCGTGCTCTCCGGCCTGATGGTCACCGGGCGCGCCGGCTCCGCCCTGACCGCCGAACTCGGCATCATGCGCATCCGCGAACAGATCGACGCCCTCGAGGTGATGGGCATCCAACCCCTCAAATATCTCGTTTCCCCGCGTGTCGAGGCCGGAATTCTCGTCCTGCCGATCCTCACCGTCCTCTTCGACGTGATCGGCATCTGGGGGGGGTATCTGATCGCCGTGCGCCTGCTGGGGATGAGTGCCGGAACCTTCTTCGGCGGGATCGAATCCTCCGTCGAAATGCACGACATCGTAACCGGCCTGATCAAATCGGTCAGTTTCGGTCTTATCGTCACATGGATCTGTACCTATAAGGGCTATTTCACCCGGCGTGGCGCCGAGGGGGTCAGTCAAGCCACCACCTCTGCCGTGGTGTTAAGCTCCGTGCTGATCCTGGTGTGTGACTACTTCATCACTTCGGTCATGCTGTAGCGTAAGGAATCCGTCGTGTCGCAACCCGTTTCCCCGACCGACTCCGCTCCGCTTTCTGGCTCCGACGGGATCCCCTTGTCCCTCGGTCGGCAGCTCGTGGCCAACGGCTGCGTCACCGCGCGACAACTCGACCTGGCCTTGCAACGCCACCGCCCCGGTGGTGAAAAGTCCGCCTCCGCTGAACACCTGGTCGGTCGCACCCTGGTCGAGATGGGATATATCAGCCATGCCAACCTGCTCGACTGCCTTTACCAGCAGTTCGCCCGGGAGCGCGATCTCTACCAGGTTGATACCACGCTGGCACCGGTCATCAACCTCGAGGGGGTGGTCAAGATCCTCGATAACCGTCGTGTGCTCGATGCCGTGGATCTGGCCATCCCGGCCAACCGCGTCACCGCCATCATCGGCATGAGCGGTGGTGGCAAGAGCGTGATCCTCAAGCACATGGTCGGTCTGATGAAACCCGATCAGGGGTCGGTCAAGGTGGGGGGCGTGGCGTTGGGAAAGCTCTCCAGCCGCGAATTGAGTCGCATCCGCGGGCGTTTCAGTTTGTTGTTCCAGGGGGGGGCGCTCTTCGACTCCCTGAACGTCCATGACAATGTGGCCTTTCCCTTGCGTGAAAAAACCCGCCTGTCGGAAAGCGACATCCATGCGCGGGTCATGCGCTGTCTCGAGGAGGTCAATCTCGTCGGCATGGAGCGCAAATTCCCGGACGAGTTGAGTGGTGGCATGATGAAACGGGCTGCCCTGGCGCGTGCCCTGGTGACCGATCCCGAGATCCTGCTTTTGGACGAACCCACGGCGGGTCTCGATCCGATCATCGAAAACGCCATCCACTATCTGATTTGCGACACCTACATGCGCACCCGTTACACCATGGTGGTGATCAGTCACGCGGTGCCGGAAATCTTCAAGTGGTGTCATCATGTGATCGCCCTGCACAAGGGGAAGGTGTTGTATTCGGGTCCGTCCCGCGAGGTCGGACAATCCCGAGATCCGGTGCTCAGGCAGTTCATTCAAGGCGAGCTGGATGGTCCGATTCAGGTGATTTAGCCAGTACCGGCATGGGATGGGTGAGGGGTCGTCTCCCCATCATGCACGTAGGAGGAGTCTTTTTGTGAGAAGCGCGCGATTGGAATTTTCGGTGGGCATCTTCGTTTTGGCCGGCATGATCGCCCTGGCCTGGTTGTCGGTGCGTTTGGCGCGCATGGAGTTGGTTGGCAGCGGACATGTGCCGATCTTCGCCCAGTTCACCTCCGTGGCCGGGCTCAAGCCGGGTTCCACGGTGGAGATCGCGGGTGTCAACGTTGGGCGGGTCGATCGCATCGAACTCAATACCGGTGATTTCGAGGCCCGCATCCGCATGATGATCCAGCCGGAGGTGGCCATCCAGGAGGATGCCATCGCCTCGGTGCGCACCAAGGGGTTGATCGGTGACCGCTACATCATCATCTCGCCGGGCGCCTCCACCAAGAATTTGGCTGCCAACGGTGTGATCCGTCAGACCGAACCGGCGATCAACTTCGAGGAGTTGATCAGCCAATTCATTCACGGCAGTGTGAAATAATCTCTCTTGAACAAGGAGTTGAATGATGTTGCGGCGTTTCATGGTCAACCGTCTTTTGTTTTGGATCGTGGTCTTGGCGCCCCTGTCGGTATGGAGCGTGACCGTGGCCCAGGAGGGGACGCGCATGGCCAAGCTGGCCGCTTCGGTTCAGCAGGCCATTCTGATTCTCAAGGATCCGGAGTTGGCGGTTCCCGCGCGGCGTGAGGAGCGGCGTGAGATGTTGCGGCGGGTGATCTATCAGGAGTTTGATTTCATTCACATGTCCCAGAGTGCGGTTGGGCGGGCCTGGTCCAAGTTCACGCCGGGTCAGCAGCAGCGGTTTACGGATTTGTTTCGGAGACTGCTAGAAAACACCTACATGAGCATGATCGAGCGGTATGATGGTGAGCGTGTAGAGTTTCTCAAGGAGGTCCCCAAGGCTGAAAATTGGGTATTGGTAGACAGTTTGATTCACGCCAAGGGGCAGCAGTACAAGTTGTCCTATTTCATGCACAACACTTCCGGCGAGTGGAAAGTGAATGATGTGATCATTGAGGGTGTGAGCGTGGTGGCCAACTATCGGTCGCAGTTTCAGCAGGCGATCCGCACGCCGGAGGATATTGAGCCGTTGTTGTCGCGGTTGCAGGAGAAGGTGCAGATCGTCCCCGTGTCCAAGGGAGGGTGAGGAGGGTGGGGATCGGAGGTTCCCGGTAACACAATTGCGGGGGACAGGTGAGCTTAAGCACCGTCCCCCGGAACAGATGGAACAAAACGCCATGCCCCCTTGCACGGACCTTCCCGCCGTACCCCGGAACGGTCGGAACAACCCCCCCCGCCCGTACCCTTGCCTTGACCTTGGCCCCCCTCTACCTTCCCCTTGGAACCGATCTTGAACCGCAACCATCACGGGATGCGTCGTTTTTATTTATTGGCGGGGTCCAGGGG